>JBOICK010000117.1:0-10413 GCA_050739895.1 Stenotrophobium sp. | reverse complement strand
TATCAAGCTCATCCGGGAATTGAACGCGGAACATTACGACCTGATCGTGAATCCCAGCGGCAATGACCGCTCGACCATCCTGACCGCGATCATCCGCGCCGGTCGCAAAGTCGGGCGGCTACAGCGCAACAACAACCGCTGGCTGTGGCGCCGGCTGCATGATGAAGTGATGGAGCATCCCTACAACGTCGAGCCGGTTTTCATCCAGAAATGGAAAGCGTGGACCGCATTGTCAGGCGGCCATGGCGTTCCTGAATTCAGGATGACCCTGCCGGAAAATCCGCAGCAGCGGCTGAACATTCCCGCGAATCATCAGGGACGTCTGCTGCATCTGAGTCCGTTTGGATCCGTAGACAGCCGCAGCCTGCCGACCTTCCAGATCGTCGAACTTCTGGAAGCCCTGCACCGGCGTTACCCCGGTTTTCCGGTTGCCATCTCCTGCGCACCGACGCCGCGCGAACTGGGCCGGATCGAGACCATTCTGCAAGCTCTTTCGTTTACGCCGGAGCATGTATTCAAGGGCAACCTGAGCATTCCACAACTCGCGGAGGTATTGAGCAGATCCGCGCTGCACTTCGGTGCGGACTCCGGCGCGTTGCATCTGGCGCGCGCGCTGAACACTCCCGCCGTCGCGTGGTTCCTGTGGCAAGAAAGAACGCCGGAGTGGGCGCCGCTCGGCGAGCACTACCGAGTGATTGGCACTGATTCCACGCATTCCAGCGCCCTGCTTGGCATCAGGACGCAGGATTTGCTCGACGCTGCCGCACGCCTGATGGAACGAACTGTGCCTGCACTCCTGCGGGCGCCGTAGCAAGCATATGCGGTCAAGGTCCTGATGTGGCCTGCATGGTTGCTGCCCGCGATTCAATCAGGCATTCAACCAATCCAAGTATTTCTTCACCCCCTGCTCCACCGTCATGAATTTCCTTTCGTATCCCGCTTTGCGCAATAGCGCGAGATCGGCCTGGGTATAGGACTGATAGCGGCCCTTGAGTTGTTCGGGGAACGGGATGTAGTTGATCCGGCCCTTGCCGTGCCACTTGATCACGGCGTTGGCGACGTCGTTGAATTCCTGCGCGCGGCCGGTGCCGGCGTTGAAGATGCCGGACTTGCCGGGATGGTCGTATAACCAGAGGTTGATCGCGACCACATCATCGACGTGCACGAAATCGCGGCGCTGCTCGCCGGCGCCGTAGCCATCGCTGCCTTCGAACAGCTTGCACTCGCCGCTGTCCCTGATCTGGTTGTTGAAGTGGAACGCGGTGCTGGACATGCCACCCTTGTGCTGCTCGCGCGGGCCGTAGACGTTGAAGTAGCGCAGGCCGATCACCTGCGGCGCACCCTTGACGCGCTTCTTCGCCAGCACGTTCTGACGCACGTACTGGTCGAACAGGAACTTGGAATAGGCGTACATGTTGAGCGGGTTTTCGCAGGCACGGCGCTCGCCGAAGCCGTTGCTGCCCATGCCGTAGACCGAGGCGCTGGAAGCGTAGAGATATTGCGCGCGGTGTTTATGGCACCAGTGCAGCAGCACCTGCGAATAGCGGTAGTTCACGTCCATCACGAACTTGCCGTTCCACTCGGTGGTGGCCGAGCAGGCGCCCTGGTGGAAGACTGCTTCAGGCTTGCGCAGCTTGCCGGCTTCGACCAATGCGAGGAAGGCGTCCTTGTCCATATAGTCGGCGATCTCGGCCTGCGCCAGGTTGCGGAACTTGGTGCCGTCGGTGAGATCGTCGACCGCGAGGATGTCGGTGATGCCGCGCGCGTTGAGCGCCATGACGATGTTGGAGCCGATGAAGCCGGCCGCGCCGGTGACGATGATCATGCCTTGTTCTCCTCGAGCACCGGGCCTGCGTCGACCGGGCGGGTTTGTGCCTCAGGCGAGTAGTTCACGCCATAGTGCGGTGATTGTCTCGCGTTCCGCCCTGAACTGTGAATCCTGGGACAGGGACGATTCCAGTTGCAGACCGCGGCCGTGAGTCCAACGGCGATAGGCGCGGTAAACCTCGATCAGCCGCGCTTTCTGTTGCGACGTCACCGAACCGGCACGCTCCAACGCATCGAGCTGGCGCCAGTTGTCGCTCCATTGGATGATCGAGGCATCCTTGTGGGCGTCGCGCAGCACCAGGAACTGGGTGATGAACTCGACTTCGGTCATACCGCCCGCGCCCTGTTTCACGTCCCATAACTTGTCCGTGGACTTGTCGAGATTGGCCTGCATCCTGGCGCGCATGTCCACAATCTCCTGCCGCAACCTGTCGGCATCGCGCTGGCGCGTCAGCACTTCGGCGCGCACGTCGCTGAACATTTTCCCCAACGTCTGATTGCCCGCCACCGGTCGCGCACGCGTCAGCGCCTGGTGCTCCCAGGTCCAGGCATGCTCGCGCTGGTAGGTGGCAAAACTGCTGAAGCTGGTGACCAACAGACCGGAACCGCCATTCGGCCGCAGCGCCATGTCGATCTCGTAAGCGCGGCCCGCCGGCGTCTGTGTTGCCAGCCAGTTGATCAGGCGCTGCGCCAGACGCGAGAAGTAGACACCGTTGTTGATCGCGCGCGCAGCGCCGGTGCTCTCGGATTCCAGCGCATCGCAATCATGCAGGAACACCAGATCAAGATCGGAGCTGTAGCCCATTTCGATGCCACCAAACTTGCCATAGGCGATGACGGCAAATTGTGCGGGTATGCCATCCGCTCGCAGCGGCGTGCCGTACTGCTCGCGCATTTCCGCCCAGGCGAAGGCCAATGCCTGATTGACGATAACCTCGGCCAACCAGGTCAGGCGATCGCTGACCTTGACCAGCGGCAGCGCGTGCGCCAGGTCAGCGGCGGCGACACGCAGGGTGATTTCCTTCTGATAATTGCGCAGAAGATTCATCGCTGCTTCGGTCTCGCGTACATCGAAATGCGCGCAGCGTGCGGCCAGATCGGCAGCCATTGCGGTGCGTTCAGGCAACTCGTAAAGCGTGCGTGGATCGAGCAAGTTGTCGAGCAGCATCGGCGACTGTGCCAGCAGGTCGCTGAGCCACGGACTGGCGGCGCAGAGTTGCACGAGATTAATGCGCGCCGTCGCGCTCTCGTGCAGCAGCGTGATGTAGGTGGCACGGCCGGCGATGGCGTCGATGATCTTGATTACGCGCAGCGCGGCCTGCGCCGGCTGCGGCTGGCGCAGGCACTCTTCCAGCAAGGGCGTCAGCAGCGCCTGCAGCTTGAGCGCGGTGGTTTCCTGCATGGCGCGCACCAGCCGAGCGTTCCTGAGATCGCGCAGGGCCTCGGCCAGCAAGGACGCATCGGCACCAAAGCCGCAGGCTTGCAGCACCCCGGCCAGTTCGGATGGACCCGCAAGCCCGTTCCAGTGCACGTCCAGCGTAGCGCTGAGATCGCTGTCCTGCGCAGGCTGCGCCACGCCGTCTTCGCCGAACACGCGCTCAAACTCCAGGCGCACGCGCTGGCGGATTGCATCAAGCTGCGCCGTCAGCGCGCTCCAGTCCGCAACCTGCATCGCGACGCAGAGCGCAGCGCGCGCGCCCTCGGATTTCGGCAACGCGTGGGTCTGCGCGTCGCCGTACATCTGGATCGCGTTTTCGAGGCGGCGCAAAAACACGTAGGCGGCGTCGAGCGCGCTCACGGTTTCTCCATCCAGGTGCCCGGCCTCGCCGAGATAGCGCAGCACCGGCCGCAGGCGGTTGTCGCGCAGCGGCGCCTCCTGCCCGCCACGCACCAGCTGAAACGACTGCACGATGAATTCGACTTCGCGGATTCCGCCGGCGCCGAGCTTGACGTTGTCCTCCAGTCCCTTGCGGCTGACCTCGTCCTCGATCAGGCGCTTGAGGCTGCGCAGGCTGACGATGGCGTTGTAGTCGAGATAGCGCCGGTAGACGAACGGCCGCAGCGTCTTCAGCAGTTGCGCACCGGCATCAAGATCGCCGGCGACAGGCCGCGCCTTGATGAAGGCATAACGCTCCCATTCGCGGCCATGCACCTGGTAGTAGTCCTCCATCGCGGCGAAACTCCAGGCCGGCGCACCGGCTGAGCCGAACGGCCGCAGCATCGTGTCCACGCGGAACACGAAACCGTCCTCGGTCGGCGCCGAGAGGATGCGCGCGGTGTCCTGCGCCAGCCGGTTGAAATATTCCTCGTTGCTGACGCTGCGCGCGCCGTCAGTGTCACCAGCCTCTGTGTAACAGAAGATCAAGTCGATATCGGATGAAAAATTCAGTTCACGGCCACCGAGCTTGCCCATGCCCAGCACCATCGGCCGCGCCTCGCTGCCGCCCTCGCCAAGCGGTTTTCCCCAGCGTGCATGCAGATTGTGCTCCGCGAAACGCAGCGCGTTTCCGCAGCAGGCATCGGCCAGATCGGAGAGATCGTGCAAGGTTTCATCCAGCGGCGCGAGGCCGCCGATGTCGCGGAAAGCAATGCGCGTCATCTCGCGCCGCCGCGCCTGACGTAAGGCGCGCATCAGCGCGGCTTCGTCTGCAGCAGTCGTGCAAGCACTGGTAATCAGCCTGGCGGTATCACCCGTACCACGCGAAGTCTCTAACAGACCCTGCGCCAGCCAGCCGCGCAACTCGGCCGCGTCACGCTCGCAGTTCTGCTGCACGAACGGGCTGGCGACGAAGACGCGCGCAGCGATCTGCGCCAGCGCCGGGCGCAGGCGCTGGAAACTCTGCGATAACGATTCCGGAGCGTCAGTCATGCCCAGATCACCACCACCCGCTCTGCATCACACCCATTGATATCATGTTTTATATTATAGTTATATTAATATTTTAAGTAATTATTTATAACAAATAAATGTACTGCCCCAGCGAGAGCGGGTGACAGCCAAACGACGCCGCACAGATCAAATCGGCGCCCGCCGATCCGCCCAGGGTCGCGCTTGCTCAAGCTGCCCGGCGAGACGGAACAACAATCCCTCACCACCATGCGGCGCGAGGAAATGCATGCCCATGGGCAAATTATCCGGCGTCCAGTGCAAGGGCACACTCATCGCCGGCACGCCGGTGAGATTGCCGACCTGGGTGAACGGCACCCGCCTGAGATTTTCCTGCACCATCTGCTCGATCATTCCCGACTTGAGAATCACGCGTGTCAGGCCCAATCCCATCAAGATCTTCATCGCAACATGCTGCCAGTGCGGCGTCGCAATCTCGCCGATGAGCGGCGCCGGATAAGCCAGCGTCGGCGTCATGTACAGATCGTATTTCTGGTGGAACTCGCCAAGCTGGCGCGTGTAGTCACTCCAGCGCCAGTAGCCTTGCACATATTCGTGGGCACGCGAGGCTTCACCGAACGCGGCCATCGCCAGCGTGTCCAGCTCAAAGCCCTCGTTGCCACAACCCGTGCGGTGCTTGACCTCGCGCACCGTCGCCGCGCACTGTCCAAACCACATCATGATGAAATCCTTCGCCAACTGCAGACCATCGATCTGCGGCTCGGCCTCCTCGACATGATGGCCCAGTGCTTCCAGCAGTTTCGCTGCATCGGTCACCGCCTTCACCGCTTCTGGATGCACCTGGCTGCCGATCGGCGAGCGCGTGGAAAAGGCAATTTTCAGCTTGCCAGGCGTGCGGCCCGCTTCTTCGAGATAAGGACGCTCCGGCGGCGCCAGATGACACAACGCGCTGGCATCCGCGCCATGCGTGGCATCCAGCATCGCGGCACTGTCGCGCACCGAACGCGTAAGCACATGATTCATCGCCGCACCGTGCATCGCCTCGCTCATCTGCGGCCCCCAGGGCGTGCGGCCGCGGCCCGGTTTGAGGCCAAACAGCCCGCAGTAGCCCGCGGGAATGCGGATAGAGCCGCCGCCGTCGCTGGCACCTGCCATCGGCACGATCCCAGCCGCCACCGCTGCGGCTGATCCGCCGCTGGATCCGCCGGGTATGTGATCGGCATTCCAGGGATTGCGCGTCGGCCCCCAGGCTTCCGGCTCGGTGATGCCCTTGGCGCCGAATTCCGGCGTGTTGGTGCGGCCGAAAATCACCGTGCCAGCCCGGAGCCAGCGCGCGACGATTTCCGCATGCACATCAGGCTTGTAGTTCGCCTGCTTGAGTCCCTTGCAGCCGCAGGAAGTGGGCACGCCTGCATATTCCTGATGCAGGTCCTTGATCAGAAACGGCACGCCTGCGAAGGGGCCCGAGAGATTGTCCCTGGCGCGCGTACGCGCCAACTCGTGCATCGGAATGACCACGGCATTAAGCTTCGGATTCACCTGTTCGCTGCGCGCGATGGCGGCTTCCAGCAGTTCACTGGCCGTCACTTCCTTGCGCCGTACCAACTCTGCCAGCGCCAAACCATCGTGTTTCTGGTATTCATCCACGGAAATCACGCTTGTCACTCCCTTTTTGCTGGCGTGGGGCATAGAGTAACGCCACGCTGAAAAAACCGCTGGAGGCTCCATGTCTGCCCTCAATCCCGTTGCCCGATCCGCCGGTGTTGCCGCACCCGCCTGGGCAGTCACGCTGCGCCGCTTCAACGATTGGTGGCTGCACGATCTCGGTGGCGGCACGCGCGTGCTCAAGTTCGCCTGGATTATCAACACGCAAAAAGGCGGGACGTTTTTCTTTCTCGGCTTTCTCATGTGGTTTTATGCCGACAAGACGCCGGCTGCCACCGCGCCGGCGACATGGATCTATCTTGCGATGCACGGCACCTATGGCCTGGTGTGGCTGCTCAAGGACATGGCTTTCCCCGATCCGAACTGGCAGGTCCGAGTGACCTGGGGCAGCGCGCTGGCCGGCATGTTCGGCCTCGGCATGTACTGGAGCTTCGGCTGGCTGTTGATCTCCGGCGTCTCCCAGCCAGCCTATCCACTTCCCGATCCCGCATGGTTCTGCCTGTGCATCTCGCTGTGCATGTTCGGCAGCGTGCTGATGATTACGGCTGATGCGCAGAAATATTTCACCCTGCGGATCAAGCGCGGCCTGATCACCGACGGCGTACACCGGTACATCCGTCATCCCAATTATCTCGGCGAGATGATGCTCTATGCCGCTTTTGCGCTGATGGTCGGCCACTGGCTGCCGTGGGTCTGGCTGGCGTATATCTGGGGCAGCCTGTTCGCGGTGAACATGGCGATGAAGGAAGCCAGCATGTCGCGCTATCCGGAATGGGCGGCGTACAAAAAGCGGACGTGGTGGTTGGTGCCGTTCGTGTTCTGACTTTTCGTCACTCTCTGAAAATGAAATACACCGCGCCGCCCATGCAGAGTGCGGCCCACAGGTAGTCGAGCTTCAGCGGTGTCTTCATGAAGAAGAACGCGAATGGCACGAACACCGACAGCGTGATCACTTCCTGCATGATTTTCAGTTGCGGCAGCGTCAGCGCGGTGTAGCCGATGCGGTTGGCCGGCACTTGAAACGCGTATTCGAACAACGCAACGCCCCAGGAAATCAATGCGGCGATATACCAGGGCTTGCCGCTCAGTTCGCGCAGGTGCGCATACCAGGCGAAGGTCATGAAGACGTTGGACAACACCAGCAAGCCGCCGGTCTGCGCGATCACGGACCAGTTCATGAAAATTCCTCGCCGACAAAAGATACCGGCGCAGAACTTAACAGATATGCCCCGGTGCGAGTCTTGAAATTCTCGGCCCGCCACCCATCTTCTGTTCATCGGGAATGATCCCGCCATCTCACAGGAGACCCGCAATGAACGCACTGCATTACTATCCCTGGGCCGCCCGCCGCGACTGGCTCAACGAATTCAGCAAGGTGTTTGCCACCGCCGGCAACGACTGTTCCAGCACCACGACGACAGAGTGGGCGCCTGCGGTCGATATCGAGGAATACGCGGACAAGTTCGTGCTCTACGCTGACGTTCCTGGCGTTGACCTTGCCAGCGTCGATGTCACTCTGGAAAAAAGCGTGCTGACGCTCTCTGGCAGCCGCGAACCGCGCGCCGAGCAGGCGGGTGTCGAAGCACGCCGCAGCGAACGCGCCAGCGGCCGCTTCCAGCGCCGCTTCACACTGCCGGACACGGCGGATTCCGAAGGCGTTTCCGCTTCCGGGAAAAATGGCGTGCTCGAGATCGTGATTCCCAAACGCCAGCAGACGCTGGCACGCAAGATCACCGTCAAGCACTGAACATCAGCAATCGTCGTCTGGGCGGGGCAGGTTAAACTCTGCCTCGCCCTTTTTCGTTCGTGACCTATGGATTACAAGGACTGATCCTGTACGCTATACATTCACCGTGTAGATAGGCTATTTACCTAGAGGAACCCATCTACCTGTATTCTGTTATCACAGTGTTATCACGACTGGATTAGCGCACATGGCCGTCCTTAAGTTTGCCAAGCCCAAAACCAAACCAGCGCCCAAGCTCACGCATGTACATATTGATGCTGAATCTATCGAGCAGCTACGACGCGATGCACGCAAGTCAGCATGGCTGTCAGATGATGAGGTCGTGGGCTTCAAGGTTAGGAAGACAGGCAAGGCACTTAGCTTTTGCTTTGTTGGGCGCAACCCAGACGGCACGGTGGTGAATGTTCGCATTGGCAAAGTAGATGCCATGAGCATCAATGCAGCGCGCCAGAAGGCCGCTGAGATGCGTCAGCAGATCGAAGATGGCTTATGCCCCAGGATCGAAAAGGATGTATCTGCAACCAAGCAGAAGACCAAGCGTGTGGCTCAGCGCGAAGCGAGAGCATGGACACTAAGTAAGGCCATCGAATCAAAGATGGAAGATCAGACCTTGCGAAGCAGCAGCCGCAAGAGCTACCGCAGCATGTTGAACGTAGCAATGAAGCCACTGGCAGATAGGCGTTTAGACAGCATCACCAGATCGGAATGGCAACGCTTAGTTAACAAGGTGAGAGACGAAGTCTCATGGGTGCAGGCAACGCGGGTGAAGATTCTAGGCGCTGCGCTCTATAGCCACGCCATGTCTTCATCTGAGGCCATGACCATCGACAACCCGTTGAAGGCTGTCACAGTGAAGCGCACAGACACCAGCGATGTGTCAGGTCAGCGAAGACAGCACAGGCTAGATGAAAACGAACTACACGCTTGGGCGAACCGTGTAGATGTTCTGGGTAATGAGACAGCCAGCAATCTGATTAAATTTATTCTTCTGACGGCGATGCGTCACGATGAAGCACGTCTACTCACTTGGTCTGAGATAGTTGGCGATGTCATCGTGATACCTGCCAGTCGCATCAAGGTGCATAAGGAACTACAGCTACCCATTACTAATGCGATGTGGAAGATTCTTGAGAAGCAAAAGGGCAAGAGCAAGGCATGGGTGTTCCCAAGGAAGCACGACAAGCGCCAGCCCATTGGCCCCATTCTTCAACAGTGCCGCACCCTAGGCCATTCAGTGCATGACCTCAGACGCACGGCATTGAGCATCATCGACAGCATGGGCGTTCCATCTGGCGTTCGGTTGAAGATAGGCAACCATTCGCCTGCCAGCCAAGCCGACGGCTACGTAGTACCTACCCCAGAAGATGTGTTTGCCACACTGACCAAGTACCACCAGCGGCTAGATACAACCATCGCCTTTGGCCAGTTCCGCCAAACCTATCCCGATCAGTTCCAAGACCAGACGCGCAAGTCCAGCACTGAAGCCGATGGCGGGCCGGTCAACTCTTGGATTTGACCTCGCAGGCGTTCAATCGGTTACGGCTGGACGTTTAACTGTCAGCATTCGCGGTTCTGACAGGTGGCAGGAGCGGAGCGGCCGACTGGCTTGCCGGATATTTGAAACACAAGATATGGTGATTGTGACAGGCTGGGCTCGCTGCTCAGCCTTTCTTTTTTCGCGCATTCTGTCTACACATAGGACGAAAAATAATGATCAGAACAATCCCCGCAATAGCGGTTTGCCTATTCTCAGCAATGACGTTTTCCACATTCAGCACGGCGGCGGCTGGTGAGACACACATCGACGTATCAGGAAAATATACTCGGGTGCATGAGTCAAAAAATGAAGAAGCCGACCTGCAAGTAAAAAATATTCCGGGCGGAAGAGTGCATGTCACTGGCACTGCTCTCTGGGGCACTGACAACAAATATGGGCCAAATATCGGACAGCTTGATTTCGTTGCGTCAGTACACAACGGACGCGTACATTATTCAGACAGACATGGCTCAGGAAAGGGCTACAACCTGGAAATACAATTCAATAAGCACGGGCTCACAGCCACTGAAAAAGGCCCGAACGGTGATTTCGGCTTGAACGTGACATTCGAGGGCGAGTACCGGAAGCAATAACCGCGACTCCCATGCGTGTCCGCTGCATAAGCTATCGCCGGGTTAGTGGCAATAACCTCCGAAGTAAATGCTTGTCCGCGTGCACTTAAATCTGACCCAGCTTTTGCATCGAAAAGTGACCCACCAAGTTGGTTAGGATTTGGGGGTATTGGTTGCTGGATTCCTGTGCTTGAATCGATATGAGTCGTTCCCTGTT
>JBOICK010000116.1:0-34186 GCA_050739895.1 Stenotrophobium sp. | reverse complement strand
GCCCTGATCATGATGGGTCTGCTGCTGTGGATTTATGTTGGCTCCCTGATGCTGGCGACGCTGGTGGTGTCGACCTCGCTGGTGGCCTGCATTTGGGAACTGGGTCTGCTGCACCTGATCGGTTATGGCCTCGATCCGTTCGCCATGCTGGTGCCATTCCTGATCATGGCGGTGTCGGTCAGCCACGCCGTTCAGTACGTCAGTTCCTGGGGCCATGAAATCTCTACCAAGGGCGCCAGCAGTTATCAGGCGTCGCTATCGACGTTCCGCGTGCTGGCGATTCCCGGCGTGGTTGCACTGGTCACCAATGTCGCGGGTTTTTCGACAATCTACCTGATTGATATCCAGATCATCCGCGAGATGGCGATCAATGCCGCCTTCGGCATGGTCGGCGTCATAGTCGTCAACAAGATCTTGCTGCCTGAAGTGCTGTCTTACTTGCGCATCCCCAACGTCGAAAAATTCCGCCAAGCAACGGCCAAGCGCGAGCGCATCGGCGATGTCGTGTTCAAGAAAATGGCGGTGCTCACCCACCGCGGCCCGGCGACCGCGGTCGTCTGCATCTGCATCGTGTTATCCATAGCGGCGGCGACGCAGTATCACAAGGTACAGATCGGCGACACCACCGCCGGAGTGCCGGAACTGCGTCCGAACTCGCGCTTCAACCAGGACGCCCGCGCCATCGCAGCGCACTTCTCACTGGGTGTGGACCAGTTGCGCATCATCGCCGAGATGTTCCCCAACGCCTGCGTTGATTACAGCGCGATGGCCGAGGTCGATCGCTTCAACTGGTACATGCGCAACCAGCCCGGCGTGCGTTCGGTGATGTCGCTGCAGGATATGGCCAAGCTGGCTTATTCCGGCCTCAACGAGGGCCGCCTCAATGCCGAGGTTTTGCCGCGCAATCCGCAGGCGCTGGCACAGTCCACGGCACTGGTGCCGACCACAACAGGATTTCTAAACGACGACTGCTCGGCGCTGTCGCTGATCGTATTCACCACCGACCACAAGGCGGCGACCATCGCTGCACTGGTGGAATCAGTGAAGAAATACGAGGCCGGCATGCGTCGCGACACACGCGTCAAGTTCCGCCTCGCCTCCGGCAATGTCGGTGTGATGGCGGCAACCAACGAAGTCGTCGCCTACAACGACATCCGCGTTGTCGCCTGGGTCTACGCGGTGATCATCCTGTTCCTGTGGCTGTCGTTCCGCACATTGTCAGGGGTGCTGTGCGTAATCCTGCCGCTGTCGATGGTGACGCTGATGGGCTACGCGCTGATGGTGTTCCTCGGCATCGGCCAGAAGGTGGCAACGCTGCCGGTGCTGGCGTTCGCCTGCGGTATCGGCGTCGATTACGGCATTTACAGTTACACCGTCGTCGCCGAGGGCCTGCGCCGCGGCCTGCCGCTGGAGGAGGCGTACTACCAGAAGATGCGCTCGACCGGCAAGGCCACGCTGTTCACCGGTGTTGGCCTCGCCACCGGCGTCGCCCTGTGGATGTTCTCCGAGTTGCAGTTCCAGCGCGACATGGGCGTGCTGCTGGTGTTCGGCTTCACCGCCAACATGATCGGCGCGATCGTCGTGCTGCCGGCGCTGGCGTACTTCTTCTCCAAGGAAGAACTCAAGCACAAGGGCGAGGACCTCACCGGCGGTGCGGCCGCGGCGATGGAAGATAACGGCGCATGACGCCGGACAGTCGAGCGGCGACGGCTTTGATCGCGGATATCAACGGCACGCTCATGCGGTGCTCGTCGAAAGACGAGCGCCTTCCAGCGCGCCGCGCCGTCCGCTCGACGTCCGCGACCGGTAGAATGTGTGATTAAATATCAATAATATTTAATTATATATAATAAAAATAAACTGATATAGCTGCGTTCCGCAGGACAGCGGGCGGCAGATTCCGTACTCGCTGCCGACTTGACACGGCCATGCGACGGATAAATACTTAACCATATGGTTAAGTATGAACCCGCACTGCTCGACGATACCTTCGCCGCACTGGCCGACCCGACCCGGCGCGCGATCCTGGCGCAACTGGCGCAGGGCGAGTGCGCGGTCGGCGAGCTGGCCGAGCCGCACGCCATGTCGCTGCCGGCGGTCAGCAAGCATCTCGCGGTGCTGGAGAGCGCCGGCCTGCTGCTGCGCGAGAAGACCGGCCGCGTGGTGCGCTGCCGGCTGGAGGCGACACCGATGCAGGCCGCCAACGAATGGCTGGAGCGGTACCAGATTTTCTGGCGCGGGCAGCTCGACTCGCTCGCGCAATTCCTCGACTCACCCGAACCACCGGAGATCGACCCATGTCCGCCGTGCTCAAATCCGAAACCGCTGCCCTCAAACTCACGCGCCGCTACCCGCACTCACGCGAAAAAATCTTCCGCGCGTGGACCGACCCGCAGGCGCTGAAGCGCTGGTTCTGCCCGAGCGCCGAGACCCGCGTGGCTCTCGCCGAGGTCGATCTGCGCGTCGGCGGTCGCTTCCGTATCGACGTGCAGTCGCCGGATGGCGAGCCACACAGTGTGAGCGGCGTGTACCGCGAGATCGCTCCTCCGGAGAAACTGGTATTCACTTGGCTGGGCGCTTGCGGGCCGGATGGTGAAAGTCTGGTGACGGTGAAGCTGAACGCGTATGCGGGCGGCACCGAGTTGATCCTGACCCACGAGCGCCTGCCCGACGTGGCCAGTCGCGAGCGCCACGGGAAGGGCTGGAACAGCTGCCTCGATCACCTGGGCCGCGTGGAGTGGGCCTAGCCATGTGCCCGTTCTGTGCTTCCGGTGTCGCGCTCTGGTTCGCAGGCGCCAGCTCGGGCGGCGGCATGGGTGCCTTGGCGCTCAAGAAGTGGCGCAGCCGGTCGAGTCGAAAATTCACCGATCGCATTTCACAGGACAAAGGAGAGCGTCATGCCGCAACCCACGGTGGTTAGCCGCGACGAATTCCTCGCCGCGTGCGAGAAATTCCTGGTCAAGGAAAAGAAGTTCACGCGCCAGCGCGAACAGCTCGCAGCCGAGCGGCGCAAGCTGCCGTGGCTGCGTGTGGAAAGGGATTACGTGTTCGACGGACCAGACGGCAAGGAAAGCCTGTCCGATCTGTTCGAGGGGCGCAGCCAGCTGATTGTCTACCACTTCATGTTCGGCCCCGGCTGGGAGGCCGGCTGTCCCGGCTGCTCGCGCTGGGCCGACAGCTTCGACGGTACGATCGCGCATCTCAACCAGCGCGACGTGACCCTGATCGCGGCGTCGCGCGCGCCGTACAAGAAGCTGGCTGCGTACCAGAAGCGCATGGGCTGGCGCTTCAAGTGGGTGTCGTCGGGCGGCAGCGATTTCAATTTCGATTTTCAGGCCTCGTTCACGCCCGAGGAACTCAAGAACCAGCGCGCGTATTTCAACTTCACCTGGCAGGACCCGCACGCCTCGGAACGCGAAGGCGCGAGCGTGTTCTGCAAGGACCAGGAAGGCCGCATCTACCTCACCTATTCCACGCATGCGCGCGGCATCGACGCAATGTGTGTCGATTACCAGTACCTCGACCTGACGCCCAAGGGGCGCGACGAGGCTGGCCAGAAGCCTCACCCGCAGGCCTGGGTGCGGCGCCACGACGAGTACGGCACGGCCTGAAGCCGCCCTCAAACTTTTCAGCCGCGACGGCCGGCACCGCGCCGCGGTCTTTATCCCAACCGGAGAACCTCATCATGATGAAGCTTTACGTACTCCCGCCCTCGCCCCGCGCGCGCAAGCCGATGGCGGTGGCGCATCACCTGGGCCTGCCCTGTGAAACCGTGGTGCTCGACTTCGGCAGGGGCGATCTCAAGAAGCCCGAGTATCTCAAGCTCAATCCCAACGGCCGCATGCCGACGCTGGTCGACGGCGACTTCGTGCTGTGGGAATCCAACGCCATCATCCAGTACCTCGCCGGCAAGAAACCCGGCGTGTTGATGCCGACCGACGAGCGTGGCCGCGCCGACGTCGCGCGCTGGCTGTGCTGGGACCTGGCGCACTGGGACTCCGCGCTGCTGATCCTGCTGTTCGAGAACTTCGTCAAGGGCCTGGTCGGCGGCGGCGCGCCGGACCCGGCGCGGGTCAAGGAGGGCGAGGAAAAATTCCACGGCGCCGCTGCGGTGCTGGACGGCCAGCTCGCCGGCCGCGAATGGGTGCAGGGCGACCGGCTCAGCGTGGTCGATTTTGCTCTCGCCGCGCCGCTGCATTACACGAAGACCTGCCGGATTCCACTGGCGCCTTACGCCAACATCCGCAAATGGTATGGCCGGGTCGAGCAGCTCGACGCCTGGAAAAAGTCGGCGCCGCCGCCGCTCAATCCGTGAGGCCCGGCGGCGGGCCGGAGTGACTTATGCCAAAGCGACTTCCAACGTCGGCTCGGGACGCAACAGCGGCCCTGGCGCGACGACCGCGGCGACCGCCAGCCGCGAGACCTGGGCCAGTTGTTGGCGTGTGCAGTTGTCAGCCGGCAACGGCGCGCAGTAGGTGATTTCCGCCGCCAGTTGCGGCTCGCGCAGGATGCGCAGGATGTGACTGAACAGGTCGTCGTCGCCGATGAAGGGAGCGACGTTGCTGCCATCGGCGCCGAGGCCATAGCGGATCGCCACCGGCTGCACCGGCACGGCGGCCGCGATGGCAGCGGCGAACAAGCGCGGATGGAACGCGCGTATGCCGTAACCATCGGTGGTGGTGCCTTCAGGAAATATGGTGAGTGCGCCACCGGCGGTCAGATGGGGAATGAGCTTGTCGAGCAGCGCTTTCGCACCGCCTTTGCCGCGCCGAATGTAGAACGCGCCGGTGGCATTGGCGAGCCAGCCCGCGACCGGCCAGTCGCGGATCTCGGATTTGGCGACGAAGCGCGTCGGTTCGCAGGCGCCGATCAGCATGATGTCCAGCCACGACACGTGGTTGGCGACGGTGAAGCGGGCGCCGGCGTGCGGACGGCCGATGATGCTGACCCGGATGCCGAGGATGCGCAGCGTGCCGCGGCACCATCCGCTCATCAGTTGCTCGCGCTGCAGGCGGTTGCGCCAGTCCAGCTTGACTGCGGCAGCGAGCAACAGACCGGTGAACAGATGAGCGATCAGGCGCACGCTGCGCCAGGCGGTGATCATTGATACGTTACGCCAGCAGGGTGTGATGCGGAGCCGCTGTGTCGGCATTGCGTTCCAGGAAGTGACGCGCGTAGCGCGGGTTGAGGTCACTGACGTTGAGCAGCATGAACACGTCGGCGCAGTTGAAATCGCGGTCCCAGTAGGCTTCGCCGCAAGCCTTGGCGCCGAGGCTGATGTAGGCCTTGAGCAGCGGCGGCATTTTCGGTTTGTGTGTGATCCGGCTGTCCGACGCAGGCAGCGGGATGAACGGCCGTACGCGCTGGTAATCCGGTGCCATCGCGCGGCTGCGGATGCTGGCGAGAATCGCGTGTGCGGTGGCGCCGCCATCCTCCAGTCCAATGCTGGCGCAGCCGAACAGGTAGTCGTAGCGGTGCGTGGTGACGAATGCGGCGATGCCGCTCCACAGCGTGGTGATGGCCGCGCCGCTGCGATAATTGCGGTCGACGCAGGTGCGGCCGATTTCCATGATACGGCTGTCCACCGACACGGAGCTTCGCGCGTAGCGCGAATGGGTGCGGGAGGTGGGCAATCCGGCCGCTTCCGCACCCGCCTCGCTGCGCTCAGGCACCGTGAAGCGGCCCGGCAGTGCATCGAGCATTGAGAGGTCGAATTCCGATTCCGAGTAAAAACCGCCGGCATCCGGTGCGCGGCTGCCAGTCAGGATACGGGTGCAGGCAACGACCTGTCCGGTCGCGGTGTCGCGCACCAGCAGGTGGCGGCAGTAGTGGTCGAACACATCATGGTCGATGCCTTCGGCACCACCGTCGATCTGTGCGCCGAGTTCACCGGCGAAGATGCGGTAACGCAGTTTCTGCGTTTCCACGATTTCCGCCGTGGTGGAGGCGAAGGCGACTTCCAGTCGCGGTGCGCGCAGCGTGTTGTCGTTTTCGATGATTGCTGACATTCGTCATTTCCCGTCTCTTATGGTTCGGGGAGCAATCTAGGAAATCGGCGTTGTCCGCCGATGACGATCCGGTGAAGCTTTGGTTACAGCGATGCCGGATCAGGGCTGCAAGTGCCAGTCCGCTGCGCGCATATCGGCATGTGTCAGCACTTCGCCGCGCAGCCGCGCAAGAGCGTCCGGATCGACGAGAAAGGTGTTGCGCTGGATTTCGGTCAGTGCCTGAGGGCCTTGCGTCAGTGCAAATTCGGCGAGCTGCCGGCGCTGCTCGATGACGTTTTGCGGACGGCGTTCGCGCGGGTTGGCGAAAGCGTGCACCAGTGCGTGGGTCAGTGGTTGTGTGACGGCACGCATGAAACCGTTTTCAAATGTCGGATGCCGGCGCAGGGCGGCACGGGTCCAGCGCAGTTCGCGCGGCGGGTTGGATTCTTCCGGGATCAGGAAACAGCGGCGCGCGCGGAACCAGCGCCCCAGGCTCACACGCGAACTCCACACCGACAGCGGGATGGCGACGATCAGCGCCCCCACCACCGGCAGCAGCCAGCCGAGGAAGGCCGGATTGAGCCAGTAGACCAGCCCGGCCCAGGCGATGCCCAGCACGGTGCCGGCGCCGTGGCGCAGGATCGCTTCGCGCCATGGCGTCTCGGCATCCTCGCGCGGCGGCGATTTCCACTGCAGTGCCCAGCCGATCAGCGCGGTGGTGACGAACTGGGTGTGGAACAGCATGCGGATCGGCGCCAGCAATGCCGAGAACAGCGTCTCCAGCAAGGTGCTGACGATCAAACGTATCGGCCCGCCGTAGAGCCGCGGGCCCTGCGCCAGCAGCAGGATCAGCGCCAGCAGCTTGGGCAGGAACAGCAGCGTGGCGGTGGCGCCGAACAGGCTCACCGCCCATTCCGGATGCCACTGCGGCCAGGTCGGAAACAGCTGGTAGGGATGGGTGAAATACTGCGGCACCGCCAGCGTGTGCACCGCCAGCAGCGCGGTTGACAGCGCCAGGAACAGGAACCACAGCGGCGCCGACAGGTAGGCCATGACACCGGTCATGAACACCGCGCGGTGCGCCGGGTGCAGGCCGTGGGTGAAGAACAGGCGGAAATTCATCAAATTGCCATGGCACCAGCGACGGTCGCGCTTGAGTTCGTCGAGCAGCGTCGGTGGCATTTCCTCGTAACTGCCGGGCAGGTCGTAGGCAATCCACACCGCCCAGCCGGCGCGGCGCATCAGCGCGGCCTCGACGAAATCGTGCGACAGGATTTCGCCGGAGAGTGAACCGCGTCCGGGCAGGCGGCCGAGTGCGCAGTGCTGCATGAACGGCGCGACGCGCAGGATGGCGTTGTGGCCCCAGTAGTGCGATTCGCCGAGTTGCCAGAAGTGCAGGCCGGCGGTGAACAGCGGGCCGTAGATGCGCGTGGCGAATTGCTGCATGCGCGCGTACAGCGTGTCGCGGCCGGCGGCGCGCGGTGCGGTCTGGATGATGCCGGCGCCTGGATGCGCTTCCATCATCTGCACCAGCCGCTTGAGGCAGGTGCCGGACATCACGCTGTCAGCGTCGAGCACCACCATGTAGCGATAATCGCTGCCCCAGCGACGGCACCAATCGGCGACGTTGCCGCTCTTGCGCTTGATGCGATGGCGCCGCAGGCGGTAATAAATATGACTGAACCCATCGACCTCGCGGCACAGGTGCAGCCAGGCCTCCAGTTCGGCGACGCGGGTGTCGGCAAGATTGCTGTCGCTGAGGATGAAGAAGTCGAAATGTTGCAGCGCACCGGCGCGTGCGACTGAATCGTAGGTGGCGCGCAGGCCGGAAAAAACCCGCGCCACGTTTTCGTTGCAGATCGGGATGATGATGGCGGTGCGGGCGTCGTCTGCGATCGGCAAGTCGATGGTGGTGTCGGCGGAGATGCTGTACTTGTCCATGCGCCGCAGCAGCACCCAGAAACCCATCAGCGCGGTCCAGAAGCCGGTGCCGACCCAGGTGAAGAGCACGGCATAGATCGCCAGGACCGCCATCTCCAGCTTGCTCTGGCCGTGGTAGGGCAGCACCGCGGTCATGAAATAGGTGGCGACCCAGGTCTGGCCGAGAATCAGCGCCAGCAGCAGCGTGCGGCGCAGGCGCGCAGTATGGCGCCATGGCACCTTGCGCCTGGACGGCGCGTCGGCACTGACTGTGTCGGGCGCAAGACCGCGGCGGCCGCCGAGCTTGCGCTTGAGCCAGCTGCCGAAGCGTTTGAACGGATTGTTGGCCCAGGGCCGCGGCGTCATCGAGGCGCGGTGCAGCGATGGCGTAGTCACCAGGCGCAGGCGCTGCTTGACGTCCTTGATCAGCACCGACGTCAGGTGTACGTCGCCACGCCGCGGCGCGCCGGCCTGCAATTGCCGCAACAGCGCGTCGCGTTCCTGTTCGATGTCACCCGCTGTGCTCATGAAGGGGGTTCCAGGTGTTTATATTTATCAATCAATGCTTTAATTGATTGACATAATACAACATGCGGCGAGCGGGATTCAGCAACAGCGGGTCAGGGCGCATGCGCTCGCGCGCAGGTCGCCGAGTGCAGCGGCTTGATCACGGCGCATCCTTGGTCTGACTTTGCGCCGGCAGGATGTACGACCAGGTTTCGGAGATCGGCTTTTTGTCCTTGCTGAGGAAGGCGCGCATCTCCACCGGCTTGTCGTCGTCGAGCCGCTTGAAGCGGATCGTCACCCGCCAGCCGCGAGTGACATCGTTATGCAGCACCTGGCGCTCGATCAGTTGTGCATTGTCGTCGAGCCAGACGCCGGAAATCACCGGCGCGTCCGCCGGCAGTTTCGACAACGCCGGGCCAACGAAGTCGAGCGTGAAGCGGATGCTGCCGTCCGGATCTTTCTGATAGCCCTGGCCGCGCAGCGACTGTGCGACCCAGGCATCCGGCGGACGGGTCGGCTTGTCCATTTCCCACGACAGCGTATAGGCCAGGTCCAGCGGCTGGTGCGGCGCCGGCAGTTTCTCCGGCACCCAGTAGGCGACGATGTTGTCATTGGTCTCGTCGGGCGTCGGGATTTCGACCAGCTCGATGCGGCCGGCGCCCCAGTTGCCCTTGGGCGCGATCCAGGCGCTCGGGCGCAGATCGTAGCGCGCGTCGAGATCTTCGTAGTCGTGGAAATCGCGGTCACGCTGCATCAGGCCGAAGCCGCGCGGATTGATCGCGCCGAACGAGGTGATCAGCAGGCGTTTCGGATTCACCAGCGGCCGCCACAGCCATTCCCTGCCGGTGTCGACCTGCAGACCGTCGGAATCGTGAACTTCCGGGCGGTAATCCTGATGGAAGTCGGGCGCGGACGGCTGGTTTTCGCCGAACAGGAACATGCTGGTCAGTGGCGCCAGTCCGAGTTTGCCGACGCTGCTGCGCAGGAACAGCCGTGCCTGCACGTCCACTATCGTCGACTCGCCGGGCTTGACGACGAAGCGGTAGGCGCCGGTGGCGCGGGGCGAATTGAGCAGCGCGTAAATCACCAGTTGCCTGTCGTGGTGGCCGGGCTTGACGATCCAGAAATCGGTGAAGGCCGGAAATTCCTCACCCGACAACAGGCCGGTATCGATTGCCAGTCCGCGCGCCGACAAGCCGTAGTGCTGACCTTTGCCGAGTCCGCGAAAATAACTCGCGCCCTGGAATTCGATCAGTTCATCCTTGTATTTTTGTGTGTTGAGAGCGTAGTGCACACGGAAGCCGGCGTAGCCGATGCCGCGCAGCTTGCTCTTGTCGAGATGGTTGTTGCCATAGTCGAAATCGTCCGGGTCGAGCGTCAGCGGATGCACGCGGCCGTCATCGACGACGTTGATCTGCACAGTCTGGTCGTAGTACGCGCCGGGATGGAAGAACTGCAATTCGAACGGCAGCTTCGCGCTGTGCCACAGCGCCTTCTGCGGCTTGTAGCGGATGTTGTGGTAATCATCCAGGCTCAGGTCGAGAAGTTCCCGGGGCAGCTTGTCATCGGCGCGCTTGTAGGGTTTGTTCGAGAGCGCCTGTGCTTGCGACGCGACCGTATTGAAATCGAAGGCCTGTGCCGGCACTGCGGCCATGGCTGTCAGCAGCAGCGTGCAACACGCCACGGCTCGATGCAGTCGAAAAATCATGAATTTGGCGTCAACATCATCATGTGGGAATGCCGCGGATATTACGGCAAACCGGCCGCAGCGACTGCGTGCCCGGTACAGGGCACGGCTTCGTAGAGCGGCCGCATTTTATTGACCAGCAGGCAGAACAGTTCGGCGGTGCGCTCGGCATCGTAAATCGCCGAATGCGCCTCACCCTGGTCGTGCTTCAGCCCTGCCGCGAGCAGCGCGCGCGCCAGCACGGTCTGGCCCAGCGCCGCACCGGCCAGCGTGGCGGTATCGAACACGCTGAACGGGTGGAACGGCGCGCGCTTGACCCCGCTGCGCGCGATCGCGGCGTTGATGAAGCCGAGGTCGAAATGCGCGTTGTGACCGACCAGGATCGCGCGCGTGCAGCCGTTTTCGGACACTGCCTGACGGATCGGCTTGAAGATGTGGGTGAGCGCGTCCAGTTCGGTTTTGGCCATGCGCAGCGGATGGTCGGGGTCGATGCCGTTGACCTCCAGCGACGCCTTTTCAATATTGGCCCCGGGAAACGGGACGACATGGCTGAACGTGGTTTCGCGCGGCACGAGGTTGCCGTGCTCGTCCATGCCCAGGATCACTGCCGCGACTTCCAGCAGAGCATCGGTCTGCGCGTTGAAGCCGCCGGTTTCGACATCCACCACCACCGGCAGAAAGCCGCGGAAGCGATGGCCGATCCTGGGTTTTGCGGAGGAGTTTTCCATGAGCGCGGCACTATAACGCATCAGCCTTCCTTATCCTTATAATCCGCCCCCCGATCATTGCTGCAATCCATGTATTCCCATGAGCAAAGTCCGCAAAGTTGCGCTCGCCTATTCCGGCGGCCTCGATACCTCCGTCATCCTCAAGTGGCTGCAGGACACCTATAACTGCGAGGTGGTGACCTTCACCGCCGATATCGGCCAGGGCGAGGAACTCGATCACGTGCGGCCGAAGGCGCAGCAGCTTGGCGTCAAGGAAATCTTCATCGACGACCTGCGCGAGGAGTTTGTGCGCGATTTCGTCTTCCCGATGTTCCGCGCCAATGCGATCTACGAGGGCGAGTACCTGCTCGGCACTTCCATCGCACGGCCGCTGATTGCCAAGCGCCTGATGGAGATCGCCGCCGAGACCGGTTGCGACGCCATCGCCCACGGCGCCACCGGCAAGGGCAACGACCAGGTCCGCTTTGAACTCGGCGCCTACCACTTCAATCCCAGCATCAAGGTCATCGCGCCGTGGCGCGAGTGGGACCTGACCTCGCGCGAGACGCTGCTGGCCTACGCCGCCAAGCACAAGATTCCCATCACCAAGAAGAAGGGCGGCGGCTCGCCTTATTCGATGGACGCCAACGCGCTGCATATTTCGTATGAGGGCGGCGGTCTGGAAGACCCGTGGTGGGTGCCGGATGACAGCATCTGGCGCTGGACCAGGAATCCCGAGAATGCACCGGCCAAGCCGGAATACGTCACGCTCAAGTTCAAGCAGGGCGACGTCGTCGCCGTCAACGGCAAGAAACTGTCGCCGTACAAGGTGCTGGCCAAGCTCAACGAACTGGGCGGCAAGCACGGCATCGGCCGCCTCGACATCGTCGAGAACCGCTACGTCGGCATGAAGTCGCGCGGCTGCTACGAGACGCCGGGCGGCACCATCCTGATGAAGGCGCACCGCGCGATTGAAAGCATCTGCCTCGACCGCGAGCAGGCGCATCTGAAGGACGAGATCATGCCGCGCTACGCCAAGCTGATCTACAACGGCTACTGGTTCTCACCCGAGCGCCGCGCGCTGCAGGCGCTGATCGACGACACGCAGGTCAAGGTCAACGGTGAAGTGCGCCTCAAGCTCTACAAGGGCAATGTCTACAACGCAGGTCGCCGCTCTGCGGATTCGCTGTTCGACGCCAAGATCGCCACCTTCGAGGACGACAAGGGCGCTTATAACCAGAAGGACGCGGAGGGGTTTATCCGCCTTAATGCTTTGCGCCTCAGAATCGGCGCAAAGCGGGATCGCCGCTAACCAGCCTCGAAGGTGCGCTGGCTCCCGCACCCGCTTGCGGCTGCGCCGCAAGACGCCGTGTCGCCAACGCCCTCCTCGGACGACAAGGGCGCGTACAACCAGAAAGACGCGGAGGGGTTCATCGCCTTAATGCTTTGCGCCTCAGAATCGGCGCAAAGCGGGATCTGAAATAAGCTCATAGTTCGTAGGGCGGATTAGCGAAGCGTAATCCGCCTTCCGCGACATGGCGGGTTACGCTGCGCTAACCCGCCCTACAGTTTTGGGTCCCGGCTTTGCCGTGACGACAAAGCGTTGTAGCACGATTGCGTCACCCGCTATCGCATTTTGACGGGTGCAATAAGTTATATAATGTACTATATTATATAAATTATATCATATATAATCACATATATTCCGCGCTAAAAAATACAGCGGGTCACACTCGCGCAGCCCGCGCGACGCTTATTCGCTCTGCACCGGCGTTGCCTGCACCGGCAGATGACGCACGTGCAGGTCCATCTGCGGGTAGGGCAGGTTGATGTTCTCGCGGTCGAAACGCAGCTTGATTTCCTCCAGCAGGTTTGCGCGCACGGACTGGTAGCTGGTGGTCTTGGTCCAGCCCCAGACGTTGAAGTCGATGGAGCTGGCGCTGAGGTCCTTCACATCGACCAGCGGCGCCGGCTGCTTGAGTACGCCTTCGGCGTTGCCGATGATGTCCAGCAGCACTTGCTTGGCCTGCCACAGGTCGGATTCATAACCGATGCCGATGACCAGTTCGATGCGCCGCAGCGGGCGCACGGTGTAGTTGGTGATGGTGTTGGTGGTGATGCTGGAATTGGGCACCACCACTTCACGATTGTCGGAGGTGCGCATCCGCGTATGCACGATCTTGATTTCCTCGACGGTGCCTTTCACCGCCGAGCCGACTTCGACATAATCACCTTTGCGGAAAGGCCGGAAAATAATCAGGATAACGCCCGCTGCGAACGAGGATAGCTGCTGCTGCAGCGACAGGCCGATCGCCAGCGCGGCGCCGCCGAGCACCGCGGCGGCGGAAGTGGTGCCGACGCCGAGCTGGTGCGCCGCCAGGATCACCACCAGCGTCAGCGCCAGACCGTAGAGCACGTTGCTGAGGAAGTCCGCCAGCGTTTCGTCCATGCGACCGCGTGTCATCGCCAGGCGTATCAGCTTGATCAGCCACTCTGCGACCCATTTGCCGATGAAGAAGATCGCGATGGCGGCCAGCAGATGCCACAGCATCGGCAGGGCGATATCGACCAGGTGATCGATGGCGTGCAGTTTTACCAGCCAGTTCTTCATACGGGACTCATCATCGGTTCGGCGCGCGTAGTGTAAGAATAGCGGCGCCAACTGCAAGGGATAACCGCGTCAATGAACACAAAAAACCTGCTGCCGCGATGGATCGCCGCCAACGGTCAGGAGTTCGCCTGCCTGGAACTCGGCCACGGCCCGCTGGTGCTCTGCCTGCACGGATTTCCCGATACCGCGTGGAGTTTCGTGCCACTGCTGCGGGCGCTGGCCGACGCCGGTTACCGCGCGGTGGCGCCGTTCATGCGCGGCTACGCACCCAGCAGCCTGGCCCGCGATGATGATTACCGTACAACCACACTGGCGCGAGATGCCGTCGCCCTGATCGGTGCACTGGGCGAGGAGCGGGCCTTCATCGTCGGCCACGACTGGGGCGCCGCAACCGCGTATATCGCCGCGACCCTGTATCCGGAGCGCGTGCGCTGCATTGTCACCGCGGCGGTGCCGCATTTGCGGCGTTTCCTGCTGCACCCCACGCCCGCGCAGTTGTACCGCTCGCGCTATATGGGATTTTTCCAGTTTCGCGGCATCGCCGAGCGGCGCGTGGTGGATGATGACTTCCACTGGCTGCGGGCGCTGATTCATCGCTGGTCGCCGGGCTGGAAATTCAGCGAGGAGGATTTCGCGCCGCTGCGTGCCGCATTCTCAGATGCGTCGCGGGTGCGCGCCGCACTGATGTATTACCGCGCCCTGCCGGCGACGCTGGCGAGCCGCGAGGGCTTCTCATTGCTGTCGCGCAAGTTGCCAGTGCCCGCGCGCGTGATACGTGGGGCCGACGATGGTTGCATTGGCGCAAAGATGTTCGAGCGCCAGGAATATTGCTTCGGTGCCGGCTATGAACTGGTGACGATGAAAGGCGCCGGGCACTTCATGCACTGTGAAAAGCCGGAAGTCTTCGCGGCGATGGCGCTGGAGTTCATCGAGCGCAATAGCTGAAAGGCGCAGCCGCCGCTGCATCTGGCGGCTGCGTCAAGTCGAGCCAGATCGTTACTTCGGTGCCATGCGCAGCGCGCCATCCAGGCGGATGGTTTCGCCGTTGAGCATCGGATTTTCGATGATCTGCTGCGCCAGCAGCGCGTATTCGCTGGCGCGGCCCAGACGCGCCGGGAACGGCACACTTTTGCCTAGCGCATCCTGCGCTTCCTGCGGCAGCGCGGCCATCATCGGCGTCTCGAACAGGCCTGGCGCAATCGTCATCACGCGTATGCCATAACGTGCCAACTCACGCGCAATGGGCAGGGTCATGCCAACGACCCCCGCCTTCGATGCCGCGTATGCCGGCTGGCCGATCTGGCCGTCGTAGGCGGCAACCGAAGCGGTGTTGATGATCACGCCACGCTCGCCTTCGCGATTCGGCTGCTGGCCGGCCATCGCCGCAGCCGCGAGGCGCAGCAGGTTGAAGCTGCCGATCAGGTTGATGTTGATGACGCGGCTGAAATCCGCCAGCGGCAGCGGGCCTTCCTTGCCCAGCACTTTGCTGGGTGTGCCGACGCCGGCGCAGTTGACGATGCCATGCACACCGCCAAAGGCACTGCGTGCCAGTTCGATTGCAGCTTTGCAGTCGGCTTCGGAGCCGACATCGGTGCGCGAGAAGCGCGCAGCTGCACCCAACTCTGCAGCGTAACTGTTGCCGAGTTTGTCATTGAGGTCAGCCAGGACGACGTTAGCGCCGAGACTGACGAGGTGCTTGGCAGTGCCGGCGCCCAGTCCGGATGCGCCGCCACTGATGATGAAGGTACTGTCTTTGACTTGCATGGGGTTCCTGATTACTTGACGGTGATGGTGATTTTTTCGGATTCGACCGGCGGGTTGAACGACTGGTGCTTCCAGTCGGCGAACAGCAGTTGCAACGTGTGCTGGCCCGGCGCGAGCGTCAGCGTGGTCTCGGTCTGGCCTTTGCCGAAATGCTTGATCTGGTCGGTGGCCGGCAGTGGTTTGCTCATGTCCACCTGAGGATTGTCGATCAGCAGGTGATGGTGGCCGGTATTGGCGACCTGGGTACCGGCAGGCGCGACGCCCATGCCGGAGAGTCCGAACACAACCTTGAACGGACTTTTGACCACTGCGCCATCTTTCGGCTCGATGATGTAAACCTTTGCGTCGGCCGGTGCGGTCTGAGCAAGGTTCAGCGTGGTTTCCAGTTTTGTATTGGCCTGAGCCTTGGCGGCATCCTTGAGCATGTTCATGGTGTCGTCGGCCTGTGCCGTCGACACGATCAGCGCCAGACCCAGCAATAGTGTGGTGAGCGAAATGATTTTGCGCATGGGGATACTCCTGCACGATGGGGCGCCGATTGTTCCACATGCGCGGCATTTGGCAAACCGTTATACTGCGCGCCGTTTGTTGCGGCGCATTCCGGTTGGCGCCAGGGTTGTAGCGCATCGCGCCGCGTCCAATGCCGCAAACCATCGTCGCCAAATCCTTGGCTGCGGTTTCCCCCTAGATGTGCTGCCTGAACCGGGCCGCTTTTGATTAGTGGGCCAGGCGCGTTCAGGAGTTTTACATGTCATTTACAGAATTGGGCCTCATTGAAGGCCTGCTGGAAGCTGTGGCCAAAGAAGGCTACACCGAGCCCACGCCGATCCAGGCCAAGGCCATCCCCGTGATCCTCGAAGGCCACGATCTGCTCGCCGCCGCGCAGACCGGCACTGGCAAGACCGCGGCATTCACCCTGCCGATCCTGCATCGCCTGCATACGGCATTGCCCGCACGTTCGGCCAACGAAACCCGGCGCGTCGTGCGCGTGCTGGTGCTGGTGCTGACGCGTGAACTGGCCGCGCAGGTCGCGGAAAGTGTGCGTACCTACGGCCGTAACCTGCCATCGCTGCGCACCGCGCTGATTTTCGGCGGCGTCAACATCAATCCGCAGATCGACATGCTCAAGCGCGGTGTCGACATCATCGTCGCCACGCCCGGCCGTTTGCTCGATCACGTCGGCCAGCGCACGGTTGACCTGTCCAAGATCGAAGTATTGGTACTGGACGAAGCAGACCGCATGCTCGACATGGGCTTCATCCACGACATCAAGCGCGTGATCAAGCTGCTGCCGCAGCAGCGCCAGAATCTGATGTTCTCCGCCACGTTCTCGCCGGATATCCGTGGACTGGCGGAAGGACTGCTGCGCAAGCCGGTCAGCATTGATATTGCGCCGCGTAACTCTGCCGTCGCATCGGTCGAACAACGCGTCATTCATGTCGCCAAGGACCAGAAAGCCGGCCTGCTGGCTTACATGATCAGCCGTGGCAACTGGAAGCAAGTTTTGGTTTTCAGCCGCACCAAGCATGGTGCCAACCGCCTGGCCGAGCGCCTGGAGAAGGACGGCATCACCACCGCCGCGCTGCATGGCAACAAGAGCCAGGGCGCGCGCACACGGGCACTGGCCGACTTCAAGGCCGGCAAGGTGCGGGTGCTGGTGGCCACTGACATCGCCGCGCGCGGGCTGGATATTGACCATCTGCCGCACGTCGTGAATTATGATTTGCCGAACGTGCCGGAAGATTACGTGCACCGCATCGGCCGCACCGGCCGCGCAGGCGAGGTCGGCGAGGCGGTGTCACTGGTCAGCGGCGACGAGCGCGGGCTACTCAAGGATATCGAGCGCCTGCTGAAGAAGCCGATCGGCCTGTTTGAAGTGGAAGGCTATACCGCAACCGCACCGATGCACGAGGATCGTCCCATGCGCGCACCCAAGAAACCTCAGAACCGCAACCAGCCGCAACGCCCGGACGCGCGCAAGCGCTTCGGCAGCGGCCACGCGCCGCAAGGCCGTCCGCACAAGACCGCAGAGCACATGGCGGGCAAGTCGCGCAAGGTTCACTGAATCGCGGCTCAATCCGCGTTGCTGCCATAGCAAAGCCGCTCATCCCGATCTTCGGGGTGAGCGGCTTTTTTCGTGTCAGGTGTTTAGCGTGTCAGCTGCTTGACGCCGCTGTCTGTGCCAATAATCAACACATCCGCCGGCCGCTGTGCGAACAGGCCGACGCTGACGACGCCGGCGATCTGGTTGATCTGGCTTTCCAGTTTGACCGGATCAACGATCGACAGGCCATGCACATCGAGAATCAGGTTGCCGTTGTCGGTGGTGAAGCCGACACGCAGTTCCGGGTTGCCGCCGAGCTTGACCATTTCGCGTGCGACATAACTGCGCGCCATCGGGATCACTTCCAGCGGCAGCGGAAACCGGCCGAGCACCGGCACCTGCTTGCTGGCGTCGACCACGCAGACGAACTTGCGGCTGGCCGCGGCGACGATCTTCTCGCGCGTCAGCGCGCCGCCGCCGCCCTTGATCAGGTGCAGGCGCGGGTCGGCTTCGTCGGCGCCATCCACATACAGCGACAGGCTGCCGGCGCTGTTGAGATCGACGACTGGGATGCCGATTTTTTTCAGACGCTCAGTGCTCGTGTTGGAGGATGAAACCGCACCTGGAATGTCGTGGCGCAAGCCGGCCAGCGCGTCGATGAAGAAGTTGACGGTGGAGCCGGTGCCGACGCCGAGCACTTCGCCGCGGACGACGAACTTGAGGGCGGCTTCGGCAGCGGCTTTCTTGGCAATGTTCTGATCCATGCGGGGCGGGAGATAGGGGCGAGGGACATAAGATAAGCCAAGCTAGGGTTTGCGTCTCTCGTCTCTCGTCTCTCGTCTCCCGAAAAGTGCGGTGCCGATGCGCACCATTGTCGAGCCTTCTGCGATGGCGGCGGCGTAGTCGTCCGACATGCCGATGGAAAGCGTCTCCAGCGGCAGGCCGGAATTGCGCAGGTTTTCGTAAATTTCGCGCAGTCTGCGGAACGGCACAGGGTCGTCGGCATCAGCGGCTGGGGCGGGAATCGCCATCAGGCCGCGCAGCCGCAGTCCGGGCAGTTGCGCCACCGCGCGGCACAGGGTTTCGGCTTGATCCGGCGCGCAGCCGGATTTGGTTTCTTCGCCGGAGATGTTGACCTGCACACAGACATTCAGCGGTGGTAGCGACGCCGGGCGTTGCTCCGCCAGCCTTTGTGCGATTTTCAGCCGGTCGACGCTTTGCACCCAGTCGAAATGTTCGGCGATGCTGCGGGTCTTGTTGGACTGGATCGGACCGATGAAATGCCAATGAATGCCTTCGCGCGGCAGTTGCGCAATCTTTCCCAGTGCCTCCTGCAGGTAATTTTCGCCGAATTCCCGCTGGCCGGCAGCCATAGCCTGCTGAATCGCTCTGGCGCTGAAGTTCTTGCTCACTGCCAGCAGGCGCACCGATTCGGGTGCGCGCCCGGCGGTTTTGCAGGCTTCGGCGATGCGCGTACGAAGCGCCAGCAGGTTGTCGGAAATGTCGGCCATATTGCGGGTGGGGGAAAAGCCCGTTAGTGTCTGCTGGGTATTGATTGCTAAAACAAGTCTAACGAGGGGAACCGGCGATGGATATCGCGCAGTTGCTTACATTCGGGGTCAAGCAGGGCGCTTCGGACCTGCACTTGTCCGCGGGCGTCGAGCCGATGATCCGCGTCGACGGTGACGTCAAGCGCATCAATCTGCCGCCGCTGGAGCACAAGCAGGTTCATGACATGGTTTACGACATCATGAACGACAAGCAGCGCAAGGCTTACGACGAAATTCTGGAGACCGATTTTTCTTTCGAGATTCCCGGTCTGGCGCGTTTCCGCGTCAACGCTTTTAACCAGAACCGCGGCGCGGGCGCGGTGTTCCGCACGATTCCGTCCAAGATCCTGTCGCTGGAAGACCTCAAGTGTCCGTCGATCTTCAAGGAACTGTCCGATACCCCGCGCGGGCTGATCCTGGTCACCGGGCCTACCGGCTCGGGCAAGTCGACCACGCTCGCGGCGATGGTCAACCACAAGAACGAGAACGAATACGGGCATATCCTCACCATCGAGGACCCGATCGAGTTCGTGCACACGTCCAAGAAATGCCTGATCAACCAGCGCGAGGTGCACCGCGACACACTGGGTTTCAGCGAATCGCTGCGCTCGGCGCTGCGCGAGGATCCGGACACCATCCTGGTCGGCGAAATGCGCGACCTCGAAACCATCCGCCTGGCGCTGACCGCCGCGGAAACCGGCCACCTGGTATTCGGCACCCTGCACACCTCGAGCGCGGCCAAGACTATCGATCGCATCGTCGACGTGTTTCCCGGCGCGGAAAAGGAAATGGTTCGCTCGATGCTGTCGGAAGGCCTGCGTGCGGTGATTTCGCAGACCCTGATGAAGCGCAAGGGCGGCGGCCGCGTTGCCGCACACGAGATCATGATCGGCACGCCGGCGATCCGTAACCTGATCCGCGAAAGCAAAGTCGCGCAGATGTATTCGTCGATCCAGACCGGCCAGAAGGAAGGCATGCAGACGCTGGAGCAATGCCTCAGGGACATGGTCAAGCGCGGGCAGATCACGCCGGAAGATGCGCGACACAAGGCCAACAAGCCGCTGGACCTTTGACCGTACGCGGAGACCGACATGGAACGCGATCAAGCAATCAAACTCATCCAGCAGCTGCTGACGCTGATGCGCCAGAAAGGCGCCTCCGACCTGTTCATCACCGCCGGATTTCCGCCGGCGATCAAGCTTGACGGCCAAATGACGCCGGTGATGGAAAAGCCGCTGTCGCCGGACAATTCGGCGATGCTCCTGCGTGCACTGATGAACGACCGCCAGATCAAGGAGTTCGAGGCCACCAACGAGTGCAATTTCGCGATCAGCCCGCCGCAGATCGGCCGCTTCCGCGTCAGCGCGTTCGTGCAGCAGGGACATGTGGGCGGAGTGCTGCGCACGATCCAGACCGAGATTCCGGATTTTGAATCGCTGGGCCTGCCCAAGAGCCTGCAGGACATCGTCATGGCCAAGCGCGGCCTGGTACTGATGGTTGGCGCCACCGGCTCGGGCAAATCCACCTCGCTGGCGGCGATGATGGGCCACCGCAACAAGAATTCACGCGGGCACATCATCACCATAGAAGACCCGATCGAGTACGTGCATCCGCACATCGGCTGCATGATCACGCAGCGCGAGGTCGGCGGCGACACCCTGAACTGGGACAACGCGCTGAAGAACACGCTGCGCCAGGCGCCGGACGTGATCCTGATCGGCGAAATCCGCACGCGCGAAACCATGGAATACGCGATCAACTTCGCCGAGACCGGCCACCTGGTGCTGTCGACGCTGCACGCCAACAGCGCCAACCAGGCGCTGGACCGCATCATCAACTTCTTCCCCGAGGACAAGCGCGAGCAGCTGCTGATGGACCTGTCGCTCAACACCAAGGCGATCATCTCGCAGCGCCTGGTGCGCAAGGAAGGCGGCGGTCGCGTCGCGGCGATGGAAATCCTGATCAACTCGCCGCTGATCGCCGATCTGATTTTCAAGGGCGAGGTGGCGGGCATCAAGGAAGTGATGGGGCGCTCCAACGAGCAGGGCATGATCACCTTCGATCAATACCTGTTCGAGTTGTTCGAGCAGAGTCTGATCAACTACGAAGAAGCGATTCGCAATGCCGACTCGCAGAACGAATTGCGCCTGCGCATCAAGCTGGAATCGCGTCGTGCGCGCGAGAACCTGCTGGATGACGAGACGGTCAAGCGCATGCAGATGAAGGCCGAGGAAAAAGAACAGATGATGACGCGCCGCTGACGCATCCGCTGTGCCAGTCTGGAGCGCAGATTTGTTAAATATTATTGACTATAATTTATTCAATTATACATTAAATAACAACATTTAAAGTGAACCGGACCAGAGCGGGTGGCCCGGCCATGTGCGCAAAGGGGTATCGCATGCTCAAGATTCTGCCGTATCTGAAATTGATGGTGGAGAAGAAGGCTTCGGATATTTTCTTCACCACGCATGCGCCGGCCATGATCAAGGTGGAGGGTGAGTTCTTTGCCGTCGGCAAGACGCAGATGACTTCTGAATTCATCCGCGAACTGGCCTACAGCATCACGACGCCGGAGCAACAGGCGCAATTCGAAAAGGACATGGAGGTCGATCTGGCGACGCAGGCCGGCGGCCTTGGCCGCTTTCGCGTCAACATTTTCATGCAGCGCAACTCGCCAGGCATGGTCATGCGCTATGTCCGCTCGGACATTCCCAGGCTCGACGAACTCGGCGCGCCAGAGTCGTTAAAGGATCTGATCATGCTCAAGCGCGGCATGATCCTGATGGTCGGCGCTACCGGCGTCGGCAAGACCACCACGCAGGCGGCGATGATCGATCATCGCAATGAAAGCACTGCCGGCCATATCCTCACCATCGAGGACCCGATCGAGTTCATGCACAGCAACAAGCGTTCGATCATCAATCAGCGTGAATTGGGTCAGGATACGCTGTCGTTTGAGCGCGCACTGCAGAGCGCTCTGCGCGAAGCGCCGGACGTGATCCTCATCGGCGAAATCCGCAAGCGCGAAACCATGGATTCCTGCATGCAACTGGCCAATACCGGCCATCTCGGCCTTGCCACTTTGCACGCCAACAATGCCTACCAGGCCCTGCAACGCATCGTCAACCTGTACCCCGAGGACATGCGCGGCCAGCTCTACATGGATTTGTCGATGACACTGCGCGCGATCGTTTCGCAGCGGCTGGTGCGCCGCAAGGATGGCCGCCGCTGCGCCGCTTTCGAGGTGATGGTGAACACGCCCTACATCTCCGACCTGATCCTCAACCGGCGGGTGGAAGAAATAAAAGAGGCGATGAGCCAGTCATCCGACAAGGGCATGCTGACCTTCGACCAGTCCTTGTTCAAGCTCTACAAGGACGGCCTGATTGAGCGCGAAGAAGCTCTAAACGCCTCCGATTCCCGCGGCAACCTCGAAGCCAAGATCAATTTCGGCGGGTTTTGATGCAGGCCGCCTACCTTGGCGGGGCACCTTGCATCCCAAGGCATCGGCGACTAAAATCGCGCTCCTTTTTGACGTCACTGCGTGCAGTGACCGAACTATAACTACCGATTGGGTTGCACATGAAGACCATTTTTATCAACGATCAGACTGCCAGGCGGGACTGGTATGTCATTGATGCTGAAGGACAAGTCCTTGGGCGTCTGGCATCCGAAGTTGCACGCCGCCTGCGCGGCAAGCACAAGCCCGACTTCACTCCCAACACGGACACCGGCGACTACATCGTCGTGATCAATGCGGAAAAAGTGAAAATTACCGGTGACAAGCTGACCGGGAAGATCTATTACAGCCATAGCCAGCACGCCGGTGGCCTCAAGCTCACCAGCCTGCAGGAATTGCTCAGCAAGACGCCAGAGCGTGTGATTGAGAAAGCTGTAAAGGGCATGCTGCCCAAAGGCCCGCTGGGCTACGCCCAGTTCCGCAAGCTCAAGGTGTATGCCGGTGCCGCGCACCCGCACACCGCACAGCAGCCCAAGACACTGAACATCTGAGCGCCCAAACATGGCAACCAAACAAGTCAAACAGAACTACGGCACCGGCCGCCGCAAATCCGCGGCAGCCCGCGTGTTCCTCAAGCCCGGCAGCGGCGTCATCAGTATCAACGGCAAGACCGTCGAAGAATATTTCGGCCGCGAAACCTCGCGCATGCTCGTGCGTCAGCCGCTGGAACTGGTTGATTCGCTCAGCCGTTTCGACATCAAGGTCAACGTCGCCGGCGGCGGCCCCTCCGGCCAGGCCGGCGCGATTCGCCACGGCATCACGCGCGCCCTGATCGACTACGACGCCAGCCTGCGCCCCGTGCTGCGTACCGCTGGTCTGGTTACCCGCGACGCCCGCGAAGTCGAGCGCAAGAAAGTCGGCTTCCACAAGGCCCGCCGCGGCACCCAGTACTCCAAGCGTTAATCCTGCGGACGGCAGCGGGTGGGTTGCCTGCTGCCGTCCTGCGATTTCCCTGTCTGCTGGGAGATCGTCTAATGGTAGGACAACAGTCTCTGACACTGTTTATCTAGGTTCGAGCCCTAGTCTCCCAACCAGTTTGACGGCTCCGGATAAGCCCCTGATGACACTAAGGTCATCAGGGGCTTTATTTTTTGGTGCCCTCGGTGCGAATCGAACGCACGACCTGCCGCTTAGGAGGCGGCCGCTCTATCCACTGAGCTACGAAGGCAATTGATGATTGATTGAGGTGCGGTATCAGCCAATCGGACCGGATCGCCCTGAGGGCGGCGAATTTCGGCCTCATGGGAAAAACTCGCGCGCATCTTATCAAACGATCTGCCAATGAAATTAGTGCGGGCGAATTGGTCGCAGCGAATGTCAGGAAAATGCTGCAAGAGGGGGTCACAGGCTAAGGTCAGCGATGGACGACAAGATTCACCCCAAGCGCCCCGTTATCCAGTGCTTTCCTGATCTCCGCATAGCCCATCTTCGAAAGCGGGTGCGTCTGCGGCGATTTTGACAGCGCCGCATCATGTCGCGCCACACGACCTGACAGGCTGCAACCAGCGAGCACACAACTTAGCAAGCTTGTTTTAATTGGTTTGCGATTTTCTTGTTTTCGTTGAAATTTCGCGTTAGCATCTAGACAACTTTGAGGAGTGCACCGCGCAATAGTGCGCGGTAGCGGGGGAGCCAATGCGCAAGTCGAATTTCTTGAACATCTTCGGGGCCATGCTGGCCATGACCATGCTCGCCGGCTGCGGCGGCGGTGCTTCGTTTGCCACTGGATCTTCGGGCGGTTTTGGCGGCAGTTCCAGCGGCGGCAGTTCCGGCAGCAGTGGCGGCACGACTGGCAGCGGCATCGTTGCTTCCGTCACCTTGACGGCGGCGCAGACATCGGCTGTCGCGAATGGCAGTTCTTCGACCGCGCTTACAGCAAAGCTTATCGACACGACAGGCGCTCCGATACAAGGCAAAACCCTGAATTTCTCTACCAATGCCGGCCTGCTGTCCAGCGCTCCACCCGCCTATGCCACCACCTCAACCGGCACGACAGACAGCAATGGCGTGGTGATTGTTTACCTGCAGTCGTCGAAACAGCAGGGTACGGCCACGGTGACGGCGACGGAGCCAGTGACGGGCGTTTCCAGCAACGCAAGTGTTACTTTCGTCGCAGGCCCGGCGATGAGTGTCAGCATCGTTGTGGCGCCGACTTCGGTCGCGCCGGCCGCAACCGCGTCGGTGAATGCCCAGGCCACGGATCAGTTTGGCAATCCAGTGTCCGGGACCCTAGTGACTTTTGGATTCAATACCGCTGCGGCCAACAAGGGCAATACCAGCGGCGGTCAGTTCGCCACTACACTTGTGACGACTGATAGCAATGGCCGGGCTTCGACGACCTATCAGGCTGGCCCGACGCAGGGTACAGATGTGCTGGAGGCCAGTCTCGCGGGCGGACAAAACAGCACCACTTCGCTTTCGGTGGCGCCCGGCTCTGTCAGCCAGATTGGATCGGTGACACTCACGCTCGGAGCCGCCACTGCGGCGGCGGACGGGTCGACACAGACGGCGGTGAACGCAACGGTAAATGGGTCGGGCAATACTCCGCTCACGGGCGTGACGGTCAGCTTCAGCACTTCAGCAGGCCAGCTCAAGTCCGGCAGCACAAACGGTGTGACGGTCACTGCAGTCACCAATTCCAACGGCGTGGCGCAGGTGTTTCAGATTTCGCCGAAGCAGGCGGGCACCGGCACGATCACGGCCTCGACCGGTGGATTCTCGGCTAGTCAGTCCATCACCTTTGTATCCAGCACAGTCGCCCATGTAACGGTCAACGTGTCCCCGGCCACGGTGGCGCCGAATGGCACAGCGTCCATCACAGCGCAGTTGACCGACACCAATGGCAACATTGTGGCGAATCATACGGTGCAATTTAGCGCGCCCAGCGGCCAATTTTCGGGTGGCGGCACTCTCTTGACGGCAACGACCAATGCCAATGGCGTCGCGACGGCGAACTACACCGCACCGGCGAGCGGCACAACCTCCATTACCGCCACTGCCGAACCCGAAAATATTTTCGGTAGCGCACCGGTAACCGTGAGCGCCACTGCGGTGCCGGTGACCGGCGTCACAGTGACGGCGGGGCCGGCCAGCATTCCCGCAAATGGCAGCACCTCGCTGGTGCGCGCGACGGTATCGGGTTCTGGCGGACCGCTGCAAGGCATCAGTGTAAATTTCAGCACCACTGCCGGCACGCTTTCGAGCCCCACTGCGACCACCGATGTGAACGGCAATGCCAGCGTCACGCTGACATCGTCGTCAACGACCGTGCCGGTCACCGCCACGGTGACGGCGGCCACTGGCGGCGTCAGCGGCACGGCACAGGTGTCGTTCACTGTGAGTACTCCTAGTTCGGTAAATCTCAGCCTCAGCCCGGCTAGCGTGTCGATCAATGGCGCGACCACGGTGCGTGCGATGGTGCTCGATAGCAACAACAATCCGGTGTCAGGTGCGGCAGTTAATTTCAGCGTAACCCCCAACAATTCAAACGGCACACTTAGCAGTTCCAGCGCCACCACCAACGCCAGCGGTGTAGCGACCACGACCTACACGGCAGGCAGCAACGTAACCGCCGGCGGCACCGCGACGGACACGATTCAGGCCTCGGTTGCGGGCGTCAGCAGCAGTGCCTCCCTGACGGTCACCAACACCGTGCAGGTCAGCACGATCTCGCTGATCGCCAGCGCGCCGCAACTGCTGTCCAGCGCCAGTACTGCGGCTGCGCCGCCGGGCGTTACGCTCACTGCGGTGGTAAAAGACCCGAACAATAACGTCGTGCCGAATGTCGCGGTTCAGTTTACCGCCAAGCCAGTTGCCGGATCGCTCTGCGGCAGCGGCGGTGCCTTGCTGGTGATCAGCGGCACCACCAACAGTTCCGGGCAAGCTCAGGCGATCCTGTTCACCGGCGGCGATCCGACCAATCAGACAATCGCTGTCACCGCCACGACTTCAGGGAAAACTGCAAATCTGTCCATACCGGAGACCGGCACCCACATAACCATCAGCGGTCCGTCTGCGGTGGGCCTTAATGCGAATCCGGCGGCAAGTTACACAATTACACTGCTGGATGCTGGAAACAACCCGATCAGCGGGCAGACGCTGGCCGTAACTTCCGCGCTCGGAAACGCGGTCACGCCGCATGCCGGCAGCAGCCTGATGACCAATGCGAACGGGCAGATTGTCGTCGATTACGCGAGTACGCATAGCGGTAGCGACACACTGACGGCGGCGCCGTCGGGTTGTGCGACTTACGCGGCCCAGGCGACCCAGGCGATCCAGGTGGCGACGCAGAATCTGGTCATAACCGCGCCAACCGCGAATGCGCAGATTCCATTCGGCGCAAGCGGCACCTTCTCGCTGGGTGCTGCGGTGGCTGCCGGCGGCAGTAACTACATCGTTGGTGATGTCCTGACCGTCAATGGCGGCACTCTGGCAGCGGGCGGAACCGCCGCGCAGCTAACCGTTAGCCAGGTGACTGCTGGCGCGATTACCGCCGTCACAGTCACCAACGCTGGCACCTACACAACTCTGCCGCCCAGTCCCGCGACAGCGACGGGTGGCAGCGGCACAGGCGCAAGCTTCAACATCGCAGTGAATGTGAGTGTCCAGCTCACAGGTGGCACGGTGAGTGGACATACCATTCAGTTCACCGCGACGCGCGGTACGCTGAATTCTTTAACTGCACCTACCAATGCCAGCGGCGTCGCCTCTGACGCCATATACCAGCCGTCCAGTGCGGGCAACGCCGGTGGCGCGGTGGTCACCGCCACCTGCACTGATTGCAGTCCTCAGATTTCAACTTCGGTCGGCGTCCAGTTCAACGCGACGACGCCGAGCACGGTGAGCCTGCAGGCGAATCCGACAACGGTGGCGATCAACGGCACCAGCACGATTACCGCGACGGTGCGCGATACCCACAACAATCTGGTCGCCAACCAACTGGTGAACTTTACCCTGACCGACGATTCGGGCGGCACCCTGACGCAGTCGTCGGCGACGACTAATGCCAGCGGTCAGGCAATTGTCACCTACAAGGCGGGGGCGTCCACTAGCTCGCGCAATGGCGTCAGTATCACTGGAACGGTGAACAGCATTTCGCCCACTCCAGCCTATACCGTCGCCGCAGCAACGGTCATTGCCAACCCCGCCGCTACCGGCTATGCCATAGGCGATGTTCTGAACATATCTGGCGGAACTGTGGCGACAGGCGGAACAGCCGCGCAACTGAAGGTTTCCTCATTGGGCATTGATGCTGCTTCGGTTACGAATGGCGGCACTTACTCGGTGTTACCGACCAGTCCAGCCGCGGTCACCGGCGGTAATGGCTCGGGTGCGACCTTCAGTTTCACGCAGACTAATGTGGTCGCGACGGCAACTGTCAGCACGGGCGGCACAGGCTATGTGGTTGGAGATGTTCTGACTGTCAGTGGCGGCACGGGCAGTTCCGCTGCGACCTTGCAGGTGACCTCGATAGGCGCGGGTGGCACCGTCTCGGCGATCACCATTGTCAGCGGCGGCTCATATTCTGTGGTGCCGGGCAGCCCGGCGTCGGTTACGGGTGGCACGGGTACAGGTGCGAAATTTAATGTCACTTCAGGGCTGGCTATCGCCTCCGCAACCGTGGTTGCGGGCGGCGCGGGCTACCAGAACGGCGACATTCTGACCCTAGCCGGCGGCAGTTCAACAACCGCTGCTCAGTTGAAGGTCACGTCGGCAACCTTGGTCGGAACGGTTGCGGTGTCGAGTGGGGGCACCTATTCCACGGCTCCGGGCAACCCGGCGTCTACCACGGATACCACCAATCCGCGCCCGACGAACGCGACATTCAATCTGACGCAGGTCAAATTGGGGACAGTGCTGCTCTCGGTCGGCGGCCAGTCGCTGCGCATCGTGCTGGGCACCGGCAATACCATCACCGCGCTGAACACGACCCAGTACCAGGTGCCTTACTCGGTGCTGGTCACCGACCCGGCGGGCAATCCGCCGCCAGCCGGCAGTGTGGTCACGCTGGTGACCAACGCCATCGCATATCAGAAAGGCCAGGAGATCTATAACGGCACGCTTTGGGTGCCGGTATACGCAGTGAGTTGCGGCAGTGATCCTGGGTGCGCCACCACCGCTAGCTTTGGCTGCTTCAACGAGGATCACAATCTTAACGGCATCCTCGATCCGGGCGAGGACTACAACGGCAACGGTCAACTGGATCCGGGCACCGTCACTACAGTGCCGACTTCGGTGACGCTGGACGCCAACGGTACCGGACAGTTCAACATCACCTATCCCAAGGATCGCGCCAACTGGGTACAGGTGTTTATCACCGCTGCCATCACCGTCAACGGCAATCAAGGCCAGACCCAGCAGAATTTTGTCCTGCCGGGGCTCAGTACGGATTTCACCTCGCAGACTGTGGCACCGCCGGGCGAGTTCAGCCCTTACGGTCAGGCGAGTGTCTGTTCCAATCCTAATTAGGTGGAATGAGGTAAAAACTGGCGCGGCCTTCGGGCCGCGCTTTTTTTGATGCGGGCCTATTTCGCGTTCCTCTCGTGCCTTTGCAACAGCCACGCCGAGACCAGTTGACCGAATCCAAACACCAGCGCCATCAGGCCGATGCCGATGCGTTGCTCGATGCGGCTTTTCTGCGCCTGGATGCTGTCGGTGATTTCCTTGCGCAGGCGTGCGCGCATCAGGCTGAGTGCCGCGGGGGTCGACGGCGCCAGGTTGGGGCCGAGACGTTGCAGGTCGAGTTGCAGGTTGAGCTGGGTCGAGGCGTCGATGTCGGCATCACTGTATTTCGGCAGGTTGTAATACTGGTTGCCGAAATAGAAGGTGAGGCCGAGGCCGATGCTGAACACCAGCAGCGGCAGGATTGGCGCACGACGGCGCGGCATCGAGTTGGGCAACATCATGTGTGAAAACTCCGCGTGAGTTGAGGCAATAAGCACGACCGCTGTGCCATCGTGCTGTCGAATAATTGTTTATAATTATATTCTAATATATAAAATAAATAATATATTAAAACATGCGTTTGTGTCGCAACCGTCATAGCGGGCGACGGCGGGCAGCGCATTCTGGCGTCATTCATGCGTGGTCGCCAGTGATGTCGCGTCGCGGGATGAGCGCTGCGTGCCACAGGGAGTTCCTTTCGTCATCATCGAGCGGCAATTCTGCAGCGCCAATCGCAGGTTTCGCCCGTCCAGCCCCGATTGCGTTTCACTTTATCCGGGCTACGGCCATGGTCATCCAGAGGGATTGCCCTCATGCGTGGGTGCAGGCCGGGCGCTACGCTCAGGCCACAACAAGATCCACGCGGCGGCGCATCCATGCTGATCGGCACTCCGAGGGAAATCAAGGTTCACGAGTACCGCGTCGGGCTGACGCCGGCAGGCGTGCGTGAGTTGTGTGCGCACGGGCATCGCGTGATGATCGAGAGCGGCGCGGGCGCGGGCATCGGCCTTGGTGATGAACTGTACCGCGCCGCCGGTGCGCAGATCGTCGATAGTGCCGCCGACGTGTTCGGCCGCGCCGAGCTGGTGATCAAGGTCAAGGAGCCGCAGCCGGTCGAGTGCAAGCTGCTGCGCGAGGGCCAGGTGCTGTTCACCTATCTGCACCTCGCGCCAGACGCGCGCCAGACGCGTGCACTGCTCAAGTCCGGCTGCGTCGCCATCGCCTACGAGACGGTGACCGACGCCAGGGGCACGCTGCCGCTGCTCGCACCGATGAGCGAAGTGGCCGGGCGCATGGCGATCCAGGCCGGCGCGCACGCGATGGAAAAAGCCCAGGGTGGCAACGGCGTATTGCTGGGCGGCGTGCCGGGTGTAGCGCCCGCCGAGGTCGTGATCATCGGTGGCGGTGTGGTCGGCTATAACGCCGCGCGCGTTGCCCTTGGCATGGGTGCGCATGTCACCGTGCTGGATCGCTCATTGCCGCGACTGAATCAACTCGATCAGATTTTCGGCGGCCGCCTGACCACAATCTATTCGACAGTGGACGCACTGGAGCAGGCGCTTGCACGCGCCGATCTGGTGATTGGCGCTGTGCTGGTGCCGGGCGCCGCCGCGCCGAAGCTGGTGACGCGCGCGATGCTCAAGCACATGAAGCCAGGTGCGGTGATGGTTGATGTGGCGATCGACCAGGGTGGCTGCTTCGAGACCAGCAAGCCGACCACGCACCAGAGCCCGACCTATGTGGTCGACGGCATCGTGCATTACTGCGTCGCCAATATGCCCGGCGGCGTCGCGCATACCTCGACTTACGCGCTCACCAACGCCACGCTGCCCTACGCACTGGCGCTGGCCGACAAGGGCTACAAGAAAGCGCTGCTTGACGACGAACACCTGCGTGCAGGTCTCAACATTCATCTCGGCAAAGTCACCTACAAGGCGGTAGCGGATGCGCTGGGGCACGAGTACCAATCGCCGCAGGAAGCGCTGCGGCCGTGGTGGGCGCATCCGGAGCATGCTTGAGCGAGTAAAAAGTTCAGCCTGTTTTATGGTTGAACTCGCAAAGATCGCGGATCACGCACTGCGCACATTTGGGCGTACGCGCCACGCAGACGTAGCGGCCATGCAGGATCAGCCAGTGGTGCGCGTCGCGCGCGAACTCCGCTGGCGTGAACTTCACCAGCTTGTCCTCGACCGTGCGTACATCCTTGCCGGGCGCCAGGCCGGTGCGGTTGGCGACGCGGAAAATGTGTGTGTCAACCGCGATGGTCGGTACGCCGAAGGCGGTGTTGAGTACGACGTTGGCGGTCTTGCGGCCGACGCCGGGCAGTGCTTCCAGCGATTCGCGGTCGCACGGCACTTCGCCGCCGTGCTTGTCGAGCAACAACCGGCACAGGCCGATCACGTTTTTCGCCTTGGTCTGGTACAGGCCGATGGTCTTGATGTAGGTCTTTAATCTTTCCTCATCCAGATCGAGAATCGCCTGCGGCGTGTTAGCGACTGGATAAAGTTTGGCTGTCGCTTTGTTCACACCGACATCGGTCGCCTGCGCCGATAGCACCACCGACACCAGCAGTTCGAAAGGCGAGCTGTAGCGCAATTCGGTGGTCGGATGCGGATTCTGCGCACGCAGACGCGCGTAGATTTCGTAGCGCTTGGCGGGATTCATGAAGGCTTGGTTTGCGATTTCGCCCGCGCCCGCGCGAGCGCAGCTGCGACCGGATCGTAGACGGGCGCGGGCTGCGCCGCTGCGCCGCGATTGGAATGCTGCGCGCGCGCCTTGAGCAGCGCTTTCTTGCGTGCATGTTCGTCGGCGCGGCGCTGCTGCTCGCGCTGCAGGCGCTGCGTGCGCGCATCGAAGCGCGCGCGCCATACCGCCGACTGCGCGCGGCGCGCTGCCAGCGGCTTGCGGTAAACGTCAATGGACTCCGGCACCGGCTCCATGCGGATGCAGTCCACCGGGCAGGGCGGCAGGCACAGTTCGCAGCCGCTGCATTCGCTGGCGATGACGGTGTGCATCAGCTGGTTGGCGCCGACGATGGCGTCCACCGGGCAGGCCTGGATACACAAGGTGCAGCCGATGCAGACGGCCTCGTCGATGACGGCAACGGTCGAACGCGTCTTGGCGATGCCGTTGGCGGGATTGATCGTTGTGAACGCTCGACCAAGCAGTGCCGCGAGTTCGCGCACACCTTCATCGCCGCCGGGAGGACACTGGTTGATGTCCGCTGCGCCTTCCGCGATGGCGGTTGCGTAGGGTTTGCAGCCGGTGTAGCCGCACTGCGTGCACTGGGTCTGCGGCAGTAGGGCGTTGATGCGTTCGGCAAGGGCGACTGTCGCCGTCATGACGACCGCCCGCTCTCTGGGGTTGTGTCATTCGACATGTTATATATTATTGTCATAATTTAATATTAAACAATAAATAATAACTAACACTGGTTGTCAAAACGATAGAGCGGGTGACGTGAAAATCACGCTTTGCCTTACTTGATCTTCATTCCCGGCTGCGCGCCGGAATCCGGTGACAGCAGGAACGGCCCGCCGGCATCGCCGCTGGCCGCCAGCACCATGCCCTCGCTCATGCCGAACTTCATCTTGCGAGGGGCGAGGTTGGCGACCATCACCGTCAGGCGGCCAACCAGTGTTTCCGGCGCGTACGCCGATTTGATGCCGGCGAATACCTGGCGCGTGCCGAGATCGCCGAGCTCCAGCGTCAGCCGCAGCAGCTTGTCCGCGCCCTCGACGTGTTCCGCGTTAGCGATGCGTGCGACGCGCAGGTCGATCTTGGCGAAGTCGTCGATAGTGATGTGCTGTTCTCCCTCTCCCCTCGCGGGGGAGGGTTGGGGAGAGGGCACGGCGGCGGCTTCGGTAGTCACGGGTTTTTTCTCCTGCGGTGCGCTGGCGAGTTCTTCGGCGACGATGGCGTCGGTAGATTTCTTCTCGATGCGCGTGATGAGTGCGGCGTAAGGCCTGATGCTATGGCCGAGCAGCGGCTTGTGTGCATCGGCCCATTGCAGCGGCGGTGTATTGAAGAAATATTCGACTTGCGTCGCGATGCCGGGCAGCACCGGCTTCAGGTAGATCGTTAGTTGGCGAAACAGATTGAGGAAAGAGGTGCAGATCTGGTGCAAGCGTTCGCGTTGCTGCAGTTCCTTGACCAGTGTCCACGGCGCCAGTTTTTGTATCTCCGCGTTGGCGTCATCCGCCATCAACATGATCTCTCGCAGTGCGGTGGAATAATCCCCGGCCTCGAACAGCCCGCGCAGATTTTCCGACTCGCCGGCGAAGTCCTCGAACAGTTCGCGGTCGTGCATCGACACAGCGAGGCGGCCGTCAAATAGTTTTTCGATAAAGCCCGCGCAGCGGCTGGCGATGTTGACGTATTTCCCAACCAGATCACTGTTGATGCGTGCGGCGAAGTCGTCAAGGTTGAGATCGAGATCGTCCACGCCCGCGCCGACCTTGGCGGCGAAGTAGTAGCGCAGATATTCCGGATTCAGATGATTGAGATAAGTCCGCGCCTTGATGAAGGTGCCGCGGCTCTTCGACATCTTCGCGCCGTTGACCGTGAGGTAGCCGTTGACGTGCAGCTTGGTTGGCGTGCGGTGGCAAGAGCCTTGCAACATCGCAGGCCAGAACAGGCCGTGGAAGTTGACGATGTCCTTGCCGATAAAATGATGTAATTCCGCGCTGCTGCCGGCTTTCCAGAATGCGTCAAAGTCCAGTTTGCTCTTGGCGCACAGCGCGGTGAAGCTCGCCATGTAGCCGATCGGCGCGTCGAGCCAGACGTAGAAAAACTTGCCCGGCGCATCGGGAATCGCGAAGCCGAAGTAGGGCGCATCGCGTGAGATGTCCCAGTCCTTGAGTCCGGCGGCGAACCACTCCTTGAGCTTGGCTTTGACCGCCGGATGGGCGACATCGCCGGCTAGCCAGCCTTGGAGGAATTGCTGGAATTTGCCGAGTTCGAAGAAATAATGTTCCGAGTCCTTCATCACTGGCGTGGCGCCGGAGACCACCGAATGAGGATTCTTCAGGTCGGTGGGCGAGTAGGCTGCGCCGCAGTTCTCGCAGTTGTCGCCGTACTGGTCGGGCGTGCCGCACTTGGGGCACTCGCCCTTGATGTAACGGTCCGGCAGGAACATTTCCTTGACCGGATCATAGAGCTGCTGGATGGTGCGGCTGGTGATGGCGCCGCCCTGTTTCAGCTGCTTGTAGATCGCCTCCGACAGCGCGCGGTTCTCGTCGGAGTGCGTGCTGTGGTAATGGTCGAAATGCACGCCGAAATCGCGGAAGTCGGCTTCGTGCGCGGTCTTGATGCCGGCAATGAACGTTTCAGGGCTGATGCCCGCCTTTTCCGCCGCCAGCATGATTGGTGTGCCGTGCGCGTCGTCGGCGCAGACGTAGTGCACCTCGTGGCCCTGCATGCGCTGGAACCGCACCCAGATGT
>JBOICK010000115.1:0-12960 GCA_050739895.1 Stenotrophobium sp. | reverse complement strand
CCTTCGCGCACCGTCACCAGCCGCTCCTTCGGTGTCATCACCCGTGATACCGGCTCGCCAAAGCGGGTTTCGAAACGCAGGTCGCGGCTGGTGACGATGCCGACCAGATTCTTGCCGTCCACCACCGGTACGCCGGAGATATGGTTAGAGCGGGTCAGCTTGAGCACTTCGCCAACGGTCATGTCCGGCGGCACGACGATGGGATCGGCGATGATGCCGCTCTCGTACTTCTTCACCGCGCGCACTTCGGCGGCCTGACGTTCCGGCGTCATGTTCTTGTGGATGACGCCGAGGCCGCCTTCCTGCGCCATTGCGATGGCCAGCTTGGACTCGGTGACCGTGTCCATCGCCGCCGACATCAGCGGGATATTCAGGCGGATGCGCTTGGTGAGCTGGGTGGAGGTATCGACCTGGCGCGGCAGGACTTCGGAGTAGGCCGGCTTCAGCAGAACATCGTCGAAGGTCAGGGCGTCTTGTTCAATCCGGGTCATTAGAGGCTCCACCAAAACGATATTATACAGGGACGCCCCCCGATTTCCGCAGGCACATGGCCGTCCAACGCTCCGAACCGCCCGTCCGCACGGTCTATCAAGTCTCTGAACTGTCGGAGATTTTGCGCGGCTTGCTGGAAGATTCGCTACCGCGCATCTGGGTCCAGGGCGAGATTTCCAATTTCACCCGTCCCGCATCGGGCCACTGGTATTTCACGCTCAAGGACAGTCGTGCGCAGATCCGTTGCGCCATGTTCAAAAACGCCAATTTTCACATACGCCCCCAACCCAGGGACGGCGACAACGTGCTGGTGCGTGGCCAGGTCACGCTGTATCCGGCGCGTGGCTATCTGCAACTGATCTGCGAACATCTGGAGCCGGCGGGCGAGGGCGCCCTGCTGCGCGCTTTCGAACAACTGAAGGCGCGGCTGGCGGCGGAGGGATTGTTCGACGAAAAGCTCAAGCGGCCGATTCCGCGGGTGCCGCGTGCCATCGGTGTCATCACTTCGGCCACCGGCGCGGCGGTGCAGGACATCCTGACCACGCTGTCGCGTCGTTTTCCGCTGGGGCAGGTGTATCTGTATCCGGTGCCTGTGCAGGGCGCGGAGGCGGCGCCGGCCATCGTCCGCGCGCTGCGCCAACTGCCGGACATGGCGCCTGTGGATGTGATTCTGCTGGCGCGCGGTGGCGGCTCGCTGGAAGATCTCCGGGCGTTCAATGAGGAAGTCGTGGCGCGCGCGATCCGCGCCTGCGCGGTGCCGGTGGTCAGCGGCGTCGGGCACGAGATCGATTTCACCATCGCCGATTTCACTGCCGACTTGCGCGCACCGACACCGACCGCTGCCGCAGAACTGGCCAGCCCGAATGTTGCGGAGTGGACACAGCAGTTGCAGGCGCTGTCGGACAATCTGACCGAAGCCTTTTTTCACGCGCTGGCCGAGCGCATGGCACTGGTCGAGCGCAGCGCGGCGCGCTTGCAGGTATTGCATCCGGGGCGCCGGCTCAACGAGGCGGCGCAGCGGCTGGATGAACTGGGCGAGCGGCTGCAGCAGGCGCAGCGTAATCATGCGGCGCAGACCCGCACTCGCACCCTGCATCTGCTTGAACGTCTGCAGGCGCTGCAGCCGGCAAATGGCATTCGCGTTGCCCGTGAGCGCGTGGCGGGGCTGGATCAGCGCCTGCGCAATGCCGGGGAACTGTGCTTGCAGACGCAGGCCGTGCGTCTGGATCGGGCAGTGTCGCTGCTGCGCAACCTCAGTCCGCAGGCGGTACTCGACCGCGGGTATGCGATTGCCCGCATCGCAGACGGCACCGCCGTAACCGATGCACAGACGCTGCATTCGGGCTCGGTGCTGGAAGTGATGCTGGCGCGCGGGCGTGTGCAGGCTGAAGTGAAAGCCGTGCAGTCCTGATCCGGATGGTTGCGATCAGCGACCCCAGCAGGCGGCCTGGATCGACAGCGGCTGCACCGGGCTGCTGTCCACCGGCTGATCCTGGCTCACACTCAGGCTGGCGCAACTGGCGCCGCCGGCAGTGTCGCCGACCTGCGATGTCCCGGCCACCGCTGTGGCGGTGGCGATATAGCCGGTGGAGGTATTGTTGGTGATGCTCAGCGTGTAGTAGCCATCCTGCGTCGGGCTGCTGATGTTTGATCCGAAACTGGAAACCAGGTCGCTGAGTGCACCATAGCTTGGATTATTCGAGCGGTAGCGTTCCTGCGCGAGTTGCACGGCATTCAGTGCATTGATCGCCCCCTGCCGGCGGCTTTTGCGTATCGAATTCATGTAATTCGGATAGGCGATCGTTGCCAGGATTGCGGCGATTGCCACCACGATCATGAGTTCGATCAGGGTAAATCCCGCTTGCGCTTTTTGCGGCGTGAGTTTCATGGGTTGAGCATAATGCAGCATCTGCGGCGACGGGAGAGTCGAAACCTGCGCCATTCGTCAGGTGTTGCATGCCGGTTGCCGCCATAGCGCGCTACCGACTAAGGCATGGCACTATGCTGACGTCCATGAAATCGGCGGGGCATTGCATTCATGCGCAAGGAGCAGCGCGGGTTTACCGTTCTGGAAATGCTGATCACCCTGGTGGTGATCTCGATCATTGCCGGTCTGGGCGTGCCGTCGTACATCAGCATGCTGGCCAAGCGCAGGATCGAGGGCGCTGCCAGCGCCTTGCAGACGCAGTTTCAACAATTGCGCAGCCAGGCGATCAAGCGCAACAGCATCGAGTTTCTCAGTTTCGCGATCAACGGCAGCAACTGGAGCTATGGCGTCAATGACAATGCGGCCTGCAATCCCGCGCTTGCCGGAAACTGCACGGTGAATGGTGTATCGCAGATATTCAACGGCAGCGACTGGAAAGGCGTCACCATCGCTCTCAGCCAGAGTATCTCCAGCAACGGCAACAGCGTGGGTTTCGAGCCACGGCGCGGCATGACCATCAGTCCTGGCGGAGCGATCAGCTCCGGCACGATCACCCTGCAATCCGCCGCCGGTTCGGTGCAGGTCAATGTCAGCCCGATTGGGTACATCAGCATCTGCTCGCCGGCAGGCAGCGGCATCACGCGTTACAGCAGTTGTTAGGCATCGTATGGTCTGCATGCGACGACAGAATGGTTTTGGCCTGATCGAGTTGATGATCGCACTGGCGCTGGGCCTGACCTTGATCGCCGGTATCCTGTCGGTATTCCTGTCCACCCTGCAAAGCAATACTGATCTGGCGAACAACCAGCAGCTCGATAACGAAATGCAAGCCACCATGGACCTTATGATCCGTGACCTGCGGCGCGCCGGCGGCAACGGCAGTCCCAGCCCCTTGCCCAACTTCACCAATCCGTTTGGCCTCGGCAGCCTGGGCGCGTATTCCGGCGAAGCCGCGAACTCCTGTGTGCTGTTCAGTTACGATCTGAACAACAACGGCGTGCTGGATACTGCCAGTTCGAGCGATGAGCGTTTTGGCTATCGACTCAAGCAGGGAGTGGTACAGATGCGCACCGGCGGCTTGTCCTGCACTCAGGACAGCTGGATCAATATCACCACCCCGGCCGTGGTCAAGGTGACGCAACTGCAATTCACCATCGTGCCGATGACCGACGGCGGCATGGTGGTTAACCGCATCAGCGTGCTGATGACCGGGCAACTCACGCGCAATGCCGGCGTGACGCGTAGCCTGACCAGCAATGTGCGTGTGCGCAACGACGTCTGGACCCCCTCATGAATACGCCATGCCCTATGCCGGCCCCGAACCCACGTTCGCAGCGCGGCGCGATCAGTCTCGTGACTGCCCTGGTGTTCCTGATCGCCTTGTCACTGATTACGCTGGTCGGTTCGCGCATCGCCATCGTCGAGTCGCGCATCGCGGCCAATAATGCCCGATCCAATGCCGCCGCCACTGCCGCCGACGCAGGTTTGCAGGCGGCGCAGATGTATCTGGCCGCGAATCGCAAGCTGGTCACCTCCAGCGGCGTCGGTGGCTGGCTCAGCAGCGGCGCCACGCCGCAATGGACCAGTTGCAGCGCCAGCAGCAGCGCTCCACCCTGTGGCAACGGCAGTCAGAATCTCTACGGCGCAAGCTGGCAGTATTACGGTCCGGTTCCCAACCTGCCGACCCTGCCCGGCGAATATCAGTCCCAGGTCTGGTATCTGAGCAAGACGCTGACCAGCGTTGCTGCTTATGCGCCGTTTATTGGTTGCCTGCAGTTATCGCTGACCGGCAGCACGTTCCCGCTGCTGAATTCGGTGACATCGACGCTGCTGGGAACGGTAAATGGCCTGCTGGGCCTGATCCCCGGTCTGGGTGGGCTCGCCGTGCCGACCAATATCTGCCTGCCGGTCAATCTTACGCAGATTCCAGCCGCGGCCCCGCCGAGCGGAGTCAATCCGACGATCTATGCCGTCGCCAAGGCCAGTTCGTCTGCCGATACCACTGGTGCGCTGGCTTATGCCCAGGTGATTCTGCAACGCACCAGCGTGTTCAGCCATCTGCCGCTGGCGGGCATCATGATCAGCAACACCGCCGCCGCGAATTCAGCCACGCTGATGGGCGATATCCGCATCTGGGGGAATCCGACTCCGCCGACGCAGGCGCCGAGCAATTTTTCCCTGCTGAACCTCAACAATTTCCTCGGCCAGAACCTTTCGCAGGTGCTGGCCACCACCGTCGGTCCGGTGCTGACCACACCGACCAGCGCGTCACTGGTGACGACGCTCAATCTCGGCGGACTGGCCAACCTGCCTCCGGCTTCAACGATCGGGCAGTTCAACGCCAATGTCACTTTCCCGCTGTCGATCTGGTCGCAGAATGCGGTGACGATGGGCGCTCAGGCAACCGAGCCTTTCCCCAGCATATTCAGCGGCGCACGCACTTGCCTGCCGCAGTGGCCCGGTGGCTACAACCCGGGCTGCACGCCCTTGTCAGGTGCTGTGAGTATCCCGGTGGGCGCCATTACTCCAGGATTGATTGCAGTGCCTGCGTCATGCGCGGGGGGCACTTTAAATGCGAGCCAGACAGCGTGTGCGACTGTTGGAACATTCACCGCGACGCAATGCACTGGAGGAACCTTGAATGCAAGTCAGACTGCTTGCACGGCCATTGGAACGTACGTCACGGCGCAGTGCACTGGCGGTACGTTAAATTCGGGCGGCACAGCCTGTGCGACCGTTGGCACGTATGTGGCGGCAGTTCCTTCGTCATGCAATGTGCTCGGTATCATTTCTCTGGGCCTGTCTCAAACGGCGTGTAAGGCCTTAAGTTTTTTGGCAACGTACACTCCGGCGATTCCCGCATCGTGTACGGGTGGCACGTTGAATTCGGGCGGTACAGCATGTACGGCTTCCGGAACGTACGTCGCGCCACAGTGCACTGGCGGCACCTTAAATTCGGGCGGCACAGCCTGTACGGCGCCCGGAACATACTCTACGGCGCAGTGTGTCGGAGGCACTTTGAATTCGAGTGGCACAGCGTGTACGGCGCCCGGAACATTCAATCCTGCAACCACGTTAGTACCGCCAGTGCCACCGTTTGCTGTCGATGCGCTAATGCTGCCCGATGTCCAGGATCCAACGAACCTTTTATCAACCGTCACCGGCCTGCTCAGCACCAGCCCGGCGCCGGTTTACCCCAGCGATCTGCTGAACTATATTTTCGGCTATCCGGAATTGCCGGCAGCGCCGGCACCGTCATCGCCGACAGCGGCCTCGGTGGCGACCTTGCAGGCACTGGGCAGCGTGGTCACTGATTGCAGTTCGCTCGATGCCAATTCATCGGGCCTGTACTGGGTCAGCGGCAACTGCACTCTCAGCGGTACCATCGGCTCGGCCGGAAGCTCGACCGCCAACCCGACGCCGGTGGTGATCGTGACCGCCGGTGGCAACGTCACATTTGCCGCCGGCAGCACGGTCAACGGCGTGGTTTACATGTACGGCGGCGGCACCCAGACCGTCACCGGCGCATCGCCGTCGGTCTGTGCTTCGACCGGCTCCTGCGCGACCCTGCTCGGTGCGCTGCTGGTTGATGGCAACCTGAACATGAGCAACTCACTGAACGTGGTCTACAACCTGTCCAACATCCGCGCCGCCGGATTCCTTGCCGGCAGTTACGCACCGCTGGCAGGGGGCTGGAATGATGCATGGAGCGCGCCGCCTCCATGAACCGGCATTTTCACCGCGGCGCTGGCATGATCGAAATTCTGATCACTCTCGCAGTGATCTCTTTCGGCGTGATCGCCCACGTCTCGTTCCAGCATGTCACGCTGCATGAGGCAGGGCTGTCCAGCAGCCGCGCCAAGGCCGCGGAAGTGGCGCTGGAAAAACTCGAGGACCTGCGCTCCTTCGGTTGCCTGAAAACCGGTGCCTGCGCTTTTGCGTTTCAGGATATTGCCAGTGGTGCAGGCGGCAGCCTGAATGCCAGCAACGCGCTGGTGTTGCCGGCGGCAACGGCATTCACGGTGGACAACACCAGTTTCACCCGCAACTGGACGGTGACCAATTACTGGTATTCAGCGACCAACAGCGCGCCCGTCACGACTGCTCCCGGGGGCTCACCGACTCCCGTGCCCAGTCTCAAGGGCGTCACCATCAACATCAGCTGGACCGACACCAACGGCACCGCCCAGACCCTGAGCCTGAGCGGCCTGATCGCGGGCGCCGAAGCGGCGGATGCGGCGCGCGAGTACCAGTAATCCGGGCATGTAGCGGCGGATGTCGCGGCGCGGACAGTTTGAGGTCACCCGCTGTCGTCAATAATCGAAGCGTGTGTGTTGTAAAATATACAATTAATTCATAAATATATTATAAATTATAACAATTATTGAACTTGCAAACAGGACAGCGGGCACATGTTTTCAGGCCTCGCCTGGCTTCTGACACGCTTCAGCCCTCGGTATCGAGATCGGGTATGCGCGTGAAGGCGATGCGCATCGGTGCGCTGTCGCGCGCGGTGTGGGCACGGCCGAAGTAGACGGTGTTCTTGCCGTAGCGCAGATTGAGTTTGTCGACGGTTTTGTAGAGCCCCGCGTGTGGTTTCTCCTCGGCGAACAGCGGCAGTGTCTGCTGTTGCTCCGGGCGCAAATGCAGCAGTGTCACGCCGACCGCAAACGGCTGTGGCGCAGACTTGCCGTGCGGGCGGTGCGCCCATAGTGAATCGAGGAAGTGCCCCAGTGCGATGGTGTCCTGGGTTTCGCTGAAGCGGCCGTCGCGGCTCCAGCTATCGTGGCGTGCGTAGCTGACGCGGACATGCATCGCGCCGGCGACGAACTGCATCTTGCGCAGCCGCATTGCGGCTTTTTGCAGCATGCGATGGATCACCGCGTGCGCGTCCTGGTCGTTGCGCTCGACCGGCGGCAGCACATGCGAATGACCGATGCTGCGCTGCTCGGTCGGCGCCATGTAGACCTCTTCGCCGCGCAGCCGTGCCCACATCAGTTCGCCTTCGACGCTGCCCCAGGCCTGATGCAGCGCTTGCTTGCTGGCCGTGCAGAGGTGCTCAACGGTCTGGATGCCGTGTGCGTGCAGGCGACGCTCCATGCTGGAACCGATACCGCAGAGATCGCGGAGCTCCAGCCGGTAGAGTATCTGCGGCAGATCGTGTTCTTCGATAACGACAAGGCCGTCCGGCTTCTGCATGTCGGTGGCGGTCTTGGCCAGATAGGCGTTGGGCGCGATGCCGATCGAGCATTTCAGGCATTCGCCGACCTCGGTATAAATCGTCTGCTTGATGCGCAGTGCATAGGCCCTGGCGCGCTCTGGCGTCTGGTCGCGCGGGTTCAGTTCGCAGTGCATCTCGTCGATCGACGGCGTCCACCAGATCGGCAGCACGCTGTCGATGGCACGCCACAGGCGGTGATGGAATTCCACATAGTGGGTGTGATCGCCGACGATCAGGCTGATGCCCGGACACAGTTTCTTTGCGTCCCGCACCAGCGTGCCGGTTTTCACGCCGAACTTCTTCGCCTCGTAGCTGGCGGCGATGCAGCAGGTGGTGTCTGCCATCGACGGCACCACCGCCACCGGCCGGCCGCGCAGCGCCGGATCAAGCTGCTGCTCGACCGAGGCGAAATAGCTGTTGAAATCGACTGCCAGACGCATGCGGGAAGCCAGGAGCGGAAAAATTCAGGAGCACCACATTAGCGCAGACGTCCCGGAGAAAAAACCACCAGCCTGCGTGTGCCAGGATTTATACAATTTCCGAGACAATGCTTATCCGTAGCGAAGTGGAGGCAAGGCAGCCGGCTGGAGCGCCGGCGTATTTGACGAAATATAGTTGTATAAATACAATTATTGTATGGATACAATCATTGCACCCCTGTCTGCATCACGCCGCCGGCTTATTCTCGCCATCTGTTGTCTGAGCCTGCTGATGGTTTCGATGGATGCCACCATCGTCAACGTCGCGCTGCCCAGCATTCGCATCGACCTCAAAGCCTCGCTTAGCGAATTGCAATGGGTGATCGACGCCTACACTGTGGTACTGGCCAGCTTCCTTATGCTCGGCGGTGCAAACGCGGATCGTTTCGGCCGGCGTCGCGTGTTCCAGTTCGGCATGGCGCTGTTCACCTTCGGCTCGTTACTGTGCAGCGTCTCCGCTGGCATCGACTGGCTGATTGCTGCGCGTGTGGTGCAGGCGCTGGGGGGCTCCATGCTGACCCCTGTGGCCATGGCCATCGTCGTCAACACCTTCCCCGAACCGAGGGAGCGCGCCCGCGCCATCGGCATTTGGGGTGCGGTCGCCGGGGTATCCATGGCCCTCGGGCCGCTGGCTGGCGGCGCGCTCACACAGGGCGCGAGCTGGCATTTCATTTTCTGGATCAACATCCCGGTTGGCCTGCTGGCGATCATGCTCGCCATGCGCTACGTACCGGAGTCGCGCGCCCCGCGCCCACGCCGGCCCGATCCTGTGGGTCAGGGACTGCTTTTGGCCTGTCTGGGCTTGTTTACCTACGGCCTGATTGAAAGTGCCAGGGTTGGTGTGGCAGCGACGCTATCTACTCTACTGCTGGCCGGTGCTGCCTTCGCCGGCCTCCTGGTGTACGAGCCGCGTCGTCGCGAGCCCTTGCTGGATCTACGCTTCTTCCGCAGCCTGCCGTTCAGCAGCGCCACCGTGATCGCCGTGTGCATGTTCTCCGGCTTGGGAGCCTTCCTGTTCCTGAATTCCTTCTACCTGCAGGAAGTGCGGGGACTGGAAGCGGCGCGCGTCGGCTTGTACATGCTGCCAATGGCCGCAATGGTGATGTTTGTCTCGCCCCTGTCCGGCCGTCTCGTGGCTGCCTACGGTGCGCGACCTTCGCTGGCGATCAGCGGCAGCATGATGACCCTGAGTACGCTTCTGCTGACCCGTCTCGCCGCTGATACGCCGATGCCACAACTGCTGTTCACCTATGCCCTGTTTGGCCTTGGCTTCGGCATGGTGAATGCTCCAGTGACGTATGCAGCGGTGTCCGGTATGCCACGTGCCCAGGCCGGGTTGGCCGCGGCTGTCGCTACGACCAGCCGCCAGGTCGGTCTGGCCCTGGGCGTGGCGATGGCCGGGACCCTGGTTGGGGGCAGTCACGCTTGGGGCGCCGATGCCTGGGCCGGCTACCCGGCGGCGACCCACTTGGTATGGTGGATCCTCGCGGCGAGCGGTCTGCTGGTGTTGACCCTGGGCCTGCTTGCCACCGGCCCGATGGGGAAGGCCAGCGCCGCACGCGTCGCCCACCTGTTGGAAGAGCAGCCGGTGGAGGCCTTATGAGTCCCGTGCCAGGGGACGATGCCCAGCGCGCCTGGCAGATCCTGGAGGCTCTGGTGACGGAGTCGCGCGGCGACTGGCGGCGAAAGGTGAGCGAAGCCACCGGCATGCCGTTCAGCCGTTACCGCGCCTTGAAGCGGCTGCGCACCGAGCCGCGCACCCTGCGCGATCTTGCCGAGGAGATGGGCGCGGATGCCCCCGCGACTACGGTCCTGGTCGACGACCTCGAAGCCCGTGGCCTGGTCGAGCGTCGGCCGCATCCCGAGGATCGCCGCGCCAAACTGGTGTCTCTCACTACTGCAGGCCGCCGACAGCTCGCAGTGGCGGAGCGGATTGTCGATCAGCCGCCCGAAGCCTTCAGGGCACTACCACCGAAGGATTTGGCCCTGCTGCGGTGGGTATTAGAGAAGATGGGATAATTGAATATAAGCAAAATTGGTCGGGGCGAGAGGATTTGAACCTCCGACCACCTCCACCCCAAGGAGGTGCGCTACCAGGCTGCGCTACGCCCCGACTCGAAAAACGCTGTTGCAGATGCGCGCAAGGGCGACATCAAGGGCCGCGCATGTTAGCGGATGGCCGAGGGAATGGAAAGAATCAGTCGCCGAGGAGGGACAGCAGTGATTCCAGTTCATTGCGCAACTGCTTGATCGCGCTGGCACGGCGCACGCTGCCACGCGGCAGCACGGTATTGGCCGGTACCTGCGCAGGCGTGGCCGCTTGGGCGGCGGGCACAGGCGCAACGGCTTTTGGTGCTTCGCGCAGGCGCTGACGTGCGCCGCCGATTGTGAAACCCTGCTCGTAGAGCAGGCTGCGGATGCGACGTACCATCAGCACGTCGTCCTGCTGGTAGTAACGGCGGTTGCCACGGCGCTTGGTCGGCTTGAGTTGCGGGAACTCCTGCTCCCAGTAGCGCAGTACGTGTGCTTTGACGTCACACAGCTCGCTGACTTCACCGATCGCGAAATAGCGCTTGCGCGGAATCTCAGGCAGTTCGGCAAGGATATGTTCAGCGCGCATCGGATTCGACTCTCAGACGCAGTTTTTGGCCAGGGCGGAAGGTGACGACACGACGCGCAAGGATCGGAATTTCTTCGCCGGTTTTGGGATTGCGGCCGGGACGCTGGTTCTTGGTGCGCAGTTCAAAGTTGCCGAATCCCGAGAGTTTGACCTCTTCGCCGGTTTCCAGGTTTTCGCGGATTTTCTCGAAGAACAGATCGACGAATTCCTTGGCCTCACGCTTGTTGAGGCCCAACTCATCGAATAGCGCTTCTGCCAGTTCCGCCTTGGTCAACGCCACGTGTCCGTCCCTTTTTCCGACATCAGGCCCTGATCGAGGCCTCGAGTTCTTGCGATAGCGCCGCAGTGATTCCAGCGACGGCGCGGTCAATTTCTTCTACGGTCAGAGTGCGCGAATAATCATTGAAAATCAAGCCTAAGGCAACGCTTTTACAAGCATCACCCAAGCCTTTTCCGCGGTAAATATCGAACACCAAAACCTTCTGCAAGCAATTGCCACCAGCATGCTGCACGCAGTCAACAATTTGCTGCGCTGTGACCGCTTCGGCGGCAATCACGGCGAGGTCGCGGCGCGACGACGGAAACTCCGAGAGTGGCTGTGTCTTGGGCAGCGCTATGTCACGGATGTTCATCCAGTCCAGTTCAAACACGCAGGCGCTGTCCGGCAGGTCGAGTGTCGCCACGACCTGCGGATGCAGCGCGCCAATCCAGCCTGCGTGCTGATCCTTGCGCAGAATTCGTGCGCAACGGCCGGGATGCAGCGCCGGATGTGCGGCGGGCTCGAACACGTATTCATCGGCCGCGCGGCCCAGCAGCGCTACGACATCGGCCTTGAGATCATAAAAATCGAGCGCACGCGCGGCGCTGCCCCATTGTTCCGGCAGTGCCGCGCCGGTGGCGAGGCCGCCGATGCGGGCGGTCTCGACGATCTTGCCTTGGCGCTCCGCAAAGCAGACGCCGTACTCGAACAGGCGCACGCGCCGCTGCTGGCGCTGCTGGTTGTGCAGCCACGCGGGAATCAGCCCGCTCCACAGCGTGGTACGCATCACCGCCAGCGTTTCGGCGATCGGGTTGTCGAGCGCAATTGCGGCAATGTCCGGCGTCAGCGCGGACTGGATGCGCGGATCGACGAACGACAGCGTGATCGCTTCCTGCCAGCCGCGCGCGACCAGAACATCCTTGACCCGCGCGATTTCACGCTGCGTCTCGGACGGATGCGTCGGCGCCAGTTGCGCCGCGTAGGGTTTGGCGGCGATGCGGTCGTAGCCGTACAGGCGCGCGACTTCCTCGATCAGGTCGGCCTCGATGCGCAGATCGGTGCGATGGCTCGGCACGCGCGCCAGCCAGCTGTGGTTGACGTCCGGGCGCAGGACGATGCCCAGACGCGACAACAGTGCCTCGACGTCCTTGGCGTCGATGTTGACGCCCAATAATTGCTTGAGTCGCGCATGGCGCAGGCGGATGGTGACGGCCTCCGGCTGCGTGCGGCCGACCTGGGTGACCGGGTGCACTTCGATGGGCAGGACGCCCGAGTGCGGCGAGCCGGCATGGATGCCGGGCTGCGAACTGCCACCGCCGCAGATCTGCAGGATGAGTTGCGTGGCGCGCTCCAGCGCACTGCGCTGCAGTGCCGGATCGACGCCACGCTCGAAGCGGTGCAGCGCATCCGAGTGGAGTTTGTGGCGGCGTCCGGTGAGAGCGACCGCATGCGGCGCAAAACAGGCGGACTCAAGGAAGATCCGGGTGGTGGTCTCGGCGACGCCGGATTCGATGCCGCCCATCACGCCGGCCAGCGCCAGCGGCTTGCGTTCGTCGGCGATCACCAGTTCGCCTTGGTTGAGCGTCACGGTCTGTTCGTTGAGCAGCGCCAGGGTTTCGCCGGGCCGGGCCTTGCGCACGTGCACGATGCTGCCGATCTGCGTGCAGTCGAAGGCATGCAGCGGCTGGCCCAGCTCAAGCAGCACGAAATTGGTGATGTCCACCACCGGGTGGATGCAGCGGATGCCGGAGCGGCGCAGGCGCTCGCGCATCCAGTCCGGCGTGCGCGCCTTGGGATTGATCTTGGTGATGACGCGACCGGTGTAGGTCGGGCAGGTTTCGAGATCTTCGATCTCGACCTTGATCTGCACGTGGCCTTCAACGACAGCGTTGGGGATGTTCGGACGCTTCAATTGCAGGCCGTAGAGCGCCCCGACTTCACGTGCGAGACCCTGCACTGAGA
>JBOICK010000114.1:0-3001 GCA_050739895.1 Stenotrophobium sp. | reverse complement strand
AGAGGGGGTTGTGTGCATCACAGCAAGATTGGTCGGCCCAGGGCACAGAAGGGACAGCGGACTAAACCGCTCGCGCGGTAGGACGCACCGGCGAGCGGCGAGTCAGGAGCGCTGACGGCGGGGGGCGTCCTGTCTGAAGATGAGAGGTTTGCAACCTCACTTCAAACAGGAGCATCCCCATGACCGACGAGGCAATGAGCCCATTGCGCCGGCGCATGATCGAAGACATGACGATCCGCAAGTTAGCGCCAAAGACCCAACAAGGCTACATCCGTGTCATCAGGAACTTTGCCGCGTTTCTCGGCCGCTCGCCGGACACCGCGAGCTTCGAGGATGTCCGGCGCTTTCAGCTGCATCTTGTCAACGGCGGCGCGCAGACGCCGATTCTCAATCACACCATATCGGCGCTGCGGTTCTTTTTCCGGGTTACGCTCAAGCGGCACGCCATCGTCGAGCACACGCATTTTATTGATCAGCCGCGCAAGCTTCCGGTGGTGCTCAGCCCCGAAGAGGTGGCGCGATTGCTCGATGCGGCGCCCGGGCTCAAGTACAAGGCGGCGCTGAGCGTGGCCTACGGCGGCGGCCTGCGCGCTGGTGAAGTCGTCGCGCTCAAGGTCTCCGACATCGACAGCGAACGCATGCTGATCCGCGTCGAGCAGGGCAAGGGCCGCAAGGATCGCAACGTGATGCTGTCGCCGCATCTGCTCGACCTGTTGCGCGCATGGTGGAAGGCGGCGCGCCCGCAAGGCTGGCTATTCCCCGGCCGCGATCCGGTGCAGCCGATGACGACGCGCCAGCTCAATCGCGCCTGCCATGCCGCAGCGCAACTGGCCGAGATCGACAAGCGGGTGTCGCTGCATACGCTGCGGCACAGCTTTGCCACCCATCTACTGGAGCAGAACACCGACATCAGGGTGATCCAGGTCCTGCTCGGTCACGCCAAGCTGGAGAACACTGCGCTCTATACGCGCGTTGCCACCAAGACGATCCAGCAGGTCATGAGCCCGCTGGAGCACATCGCGGCAAAGCTCAAGGGGGCTCGGCCGCCGACTTAAAGCGCGGCGCGCATGGCGCGCCCGGCCTTGGAGGTTGCGGACATCTTCCGCGGCCATGGAGCGGCGTGGCGTCAAGCCCACGCCGGCCATGTCAGCCTTGACCAATTGAAGGTGATGGCGGCGATTGAGCGCTGTCGCACCGCGGCGCTGGGCGGCCATGTCGCGCGCTGCGAGGACTGCGCCTACACCACGATTGCCTACAACTCCTGCCGCAACCGGCATTGCCCGAAGTGCCAGGGCGCGGCGGCAAAACAGTGGCTCGCAGAGCGCGCCGCCGATCTGCTGCCGGTGCCGTACTTCCACGTCGTCTTCACCCTGCCGGCCGCCATCGCCGACATCGCCTACCAGAATAAGGCGGTGATCTACGATCTGTTATTCAAGACCGCAGCCGAGACGCTGACCACGATCGCAGCCGATCCCAAACATCTCGGCGCCCGCATCGGCATCACCGCAGTGCTCCACAGCTGGGGCTCGGCGCTCACCCACCATCCGCACATCCATATGATCGTGCCGGGCGGCGGCATAGCGGTCGATGGCGCGCGCTGGGTGCCGTGCCGGCGGGGCTTCTTCTTGCCAGTGCGCGTGCTCTCGCTGCTGTTCCGCCGGCTGTTCCTCAACAAGCTCGCAGCAGCCCACGCTGCCGGTCGCCTCAACTTCTTCGGCAACTACGCCAGGCTCGGCCAAGCCAAACACTTCGCGACCTATCTGGCGCCCCTGCGCAACACCGAGTGGGTCGTCTACGCCAAGCGTCCGTTCGGCGGACCCGAGGCGGTGCTGGCCTATCTGTCGCGCTACACCCACCGTGTCGCCATCGCCAACAGCCGCCTGCTCGCGCTCGACGACAACGGCGTCACCTTCAAGTGGAAGGACTACAGGATCGAAGGACCCGGTCGATACAAGACCATGACGCTCGCCACCGACGAGTTCATCCGCCGCTTCCTCAGCCATGTGCTGCCGGCAGGCCTCCACCGCATCCGCCACTACGGCTTGTTCGCCAAGACCGCCGCCGACAACCTCGCCCGCGCCCGCGAACTGCTTGGCACCCAAAAACCGCAAGCCGAGCCCGCCAGTGCCGATCACCCTGCCGGCACCGACGCGTCAGCCGCCGCGCAGACCTGTCCCTGCTGCGGCGGACGCATGATCATCATCGAGACGTTCAACCGCGGATCAACGCCGCGCTTTCAACCGACAGGCCCAATCATCGCCGTCAGGATCGACACGTCATGACAACACCCACGCCGCCGGCCAACAAATCTACCGCTCGGTACCCCGGTCGTCGGCCGGCACCGGCAGAACCTGGTCAAATACCCAGCCAGCCGCACAAGACTGCCAACACCGCACAGCCCTCGCTCCAAAAAATCCGGTTGCCGTGAGCCAAATCATCGACCATGGCTGTCATCGAACCGCCGAACTGCACTCCGCCGCATCAACTGCGGCACTCAAATCTCCATAGCGCCAGCCGCATCGCTTCGATTCCGCCCACTGCGGTTTCCTCCCTTGGAGGCTTTCGGACGCCGGCCGCCGGCCGCCCGTGCACGCGATATCGTCCGTCGCGGCCGGCATCCGAAACCCTGCACATTCACGTCATATTGCACCGCAAAAAAACAGTGATCATCTTGGCTGTCTCTGACGAACCATCTCATGGCACTTCGATGCCGTGAGAGGGGCGCGGTCCGCCACGTCGGAAGCTATCACGTCATCATCCGCCGGCGAAGACATTGCCGTCCCGCAGCGAGCAGCTGACGGCGGTCGTCTTGACGGACTGGATAACGGCCCCGTGACTGCCCTGGATCACTGCGGCGCCAGTTTCCTTCCCGCGGATGACATCAGCGCTGCAGCTGGTGAAACCTTGATCAAAGGCAACCTGGATTCTTCGCGCGCCATACTGAGACCCAGTCTGAATCACAATCAGTTTGCGTCCTGCAAAGCTTATTCTCGTATTGCCC
>JBOICK010000113.1:0-37368 GCA_050739895.1 Stenotrophobium sp. | reverse complement strand
CCAGAGAATCGCCGGAATGAACAAGACGACATGGGCTTTGGTGGTGATCGCGGCGCTGGCAGTATTCGGCGCGTTGTTTTTTTATCGCTACCGGCTTTACGTGCAGCAGCAGGAGCCGGTCGCGGCTGTGGCGACACCCGCTGCGGCGCCGCCGGTCGAAACTCCGCCGCTGCCACCACCGCCGGCACACTACCCGGTGCCCGAATCCGAACCGCAGACACCGCCGCTGCCGGCACTCGACAGCAGCGATTCGTTCCTGCTGAGCGCGCTGGAACAGGTGCTGGGCAATGCCGCGGTGGAAAAATACCTGATTCCCAAACAGCTGATCCACAACTGGGTGGCGACCATCGACAGCCTCGACCGCGAGCCGGTGCCGGCGCGGGTGCGGCCGTGGCGCGCGGTCGCCGGACAGCCGCTGGTGCACACCGACGGCGGCAGCCTGACCCTGAGCGCAGACAACGCGCAGCGCTATCGGCCCTACATTGCGGCGTTGACGGCAGTGGATGCCGGCAAACTGGCCGGCCTCTACCTGCACGCTTACCCGCTGTTCCAGCAGGCCTACCGGCAGCTCGGTTATCCCAAGGGCTATTTCAACGACCGCCTGATAGCGATCATCGACCACCTGCTCGCCGCGCCGGAGGTCACGGGGCCGATTCAGCTGGTACAGCCCAAGGTGTTTTACGAATTTGCCGATCCCTCGCTGGAGCAGCTGTCGTGGGGACAGAAGCTGATGATCCGCATTGGCAGCGAGAACGAAGCGGCGGTAAAGGCCAAGTTGCGCGAAATACGCGCAGCGATCGTCGCCAGGGCACCGGCAGAGGCGCCTGCAGAAACGACTGCAACGCCTTGAGGCGCCATCCGCTATGCCTGCCTTGCCGTGAAAATTTGTTATATTGTGTATAATAAATACATAAATATAATATAAATAATCACAATCCTGTCAGCGATATCGCGCACAGCGGGCAGTGCTGGTTACCGCTCTGTTCGATAGCGATTATTCCTCTGATGCCGGTTCGCGCCTGAGATGATCCAGCCGGCGCTGCGCCTCAGCCTCTGCCGCCGCCTCGCGCTGTTTTTCGGCCTTGCTGCGGCCGTAGCGCACGCGGTTTTCAGCGGCCTGTTGCTCAGCCGTGGCGCGGGCCTTTTGCTTGCGCACCTTGTTCAGGTTGATGACGCTGGCCATGCGCTTGCCTACTCAGGCCAGCTTCGCCGCCTGCTCCAGTTCTTCCAGCGCTTCGCGGCTGTAGACCGCCAGGCGCTGCAAGTGCGGCAGGCCGTCACGGCAGCCGATGAAGCCGAAATTGAGCGTGTCGATGTAGCTGACCACGGTGATGTTGAGGCCGTAGCCCTGGAAGGGAATCGACAGCGGATAATACGCCTCCATGCAGAATCCGCGGAAATACAGCGCCTTCTCCGGCCCCGGCACATTGGAGATCACCAGGTTGAACACCGGCCGCACGCGCCCGGCCGCGCCGGGAATCTGCGACAGCATCATCGGCGCCATCAGCAGCGCGCTGTACTGCATGATGCCGTTCTTGGTCATGCCCTGGAGCTGCGCCTTGGCGGCGCCGGTGGAAGCGATGATCGCTTCGAAACGCGCGACCGGATCGGCGATGTCGGTGGCCAGCGAGGCGAGGATCGAGCCGACCGCGTTGCCGCCGCCCGGATCGCCCTTGGGGCGCACATTGACCGGCAGCATCGCGGTCAGCGGTTTCGCCGGCAGTTCGCCCAGCTCGCTCAACAACCGCCGCAGCGCCGCACCGCATAGCGCCAGCACGATGTCGTTGAGCGTGCCCTTGTAAGCCTTGGCGACGCGCTTGAGCCGTGTCACTGCAAACTGCTGGGTGGCGAAGCGGCGGTTGCGGCTGATTTTCTGGTTGAGGATGGACTTTGGCGCCTGCATCGGCGCGACCAGGATCTTGGGCTGGTCCTTGGGCTTGCGCAGCGAATTGATCAGTGCCTTGGTGACGATGCGCGAGGTGCCCATCTGCTCGCGCGCCAGCGACATCAGCGCATCCAGCGTCGGCACTTTTTCGGTAATTGCCTTGGGCTTGCGCTCCGCCGGCGGCTGCGCGAAGAACATCGGCGTATCCAGTTCGTCTGCACTTTTGGACATGCCGGTCGAGAGCAGGCGGATACCGGTATAGCCGTCGACCAGCGCGTGATGCACCTTGAAATAGATTGCGAAGCGTCCGCCTTCCAGGCCCTCGATGAAATGCACTTCCCAGGGCGGGCGGTGAAAGTCGATGCTGTGGCTGTGCAGGCGCGACACCAGGATGCCCAACTCGCGCTCGCCGCCGGGCGACGGCAGGGCCGAGCGGCGCACGTGATATTCGACGTCGAAGGTTTCATCCTCCACCCAGGACTGCAAGGGACTGGACAACAGTTTCGGAAACCTGAGCTTGAGATTCCACGGCGGGTAAGCCTTGGCTTCCTGGCGCACTTCATCCATCAGCGTGCGCAGCAGTTCCGGCGAGGCGTCCGGCGGCGGCACGAAGGACATCAGCGCGCCGACGTGCATCATCGACTCGCGGGTTTCGGCTGCGAGAAAGGTCCAGTCCAACGGGTTCAGACGTTTGCTGACGCTCATGCTGTCCTCCGGTTTTATATTTATCGCTGCGTGCTGGGCCTGATGGTATCTCTAAGTAATGCAGGTTGTCGCTGCCGGATTTCTGTGCTTTACGGTGGTTGCGGATCGCGGACGTAACCCAGACTGTGCGGGGCGTCGGCATGGTCCAGCCGTTGCAGCGGCAGGCGTAAGGTGTCCATGTGCAACTGTAGTGCGGTGGTTGCGCCGGAGGGCAAATGCATCGCCTCCGCCAGCGTGCCCTCATTGATTGCAGCGTTGCCAGCCGTGAGCCGCTCCAGCGCCCAGACCAGGCTGGCGTCCTCCAGCACGCCGGGGCCGCGTTCGGTCTGCAGCAGCAGCGCACCGTGCTCGTCGAGAAATGCTGCCGAGGGTTGTGTGATGACATCGCCAGTGTGCGCCAGCAACTGCCCGCTGCCGTCGGTGCGCAGGATCAGCGGCGTGTATTCCAGGGTGACGTAACCGCGCTGCGGGCCGTTCTGGAAATACCAGCGGCCTTGTTCGTCCGCCGCGTAATTGGCGTTGATGGTGTCGATGATCTGCGGTCGCGAGATGGTCTCGCCGCGGATCAGCCAGCGGCCGCGCCGGTCCAGCCCGAGCCAGCCGAACAGTGCCGGCACATTTGGCCATCGGGCGAGCGCACGCTGTACCCAATCTTCCATGCGGCAGGCTCCTGTTATGCGCAATCACCAATACGCAACAGAACTTTACCCCTTGTCACAGAAAATATGGGCTGGGTTCATCTGGTGTTCAGGACATGAGCGTAGATTTTCTACACACGCCAACTCATGGCGTCTGGAGGTTCAAACATGAAACGCACACTGATCATTGCAGCACTGAGTCTCGGTATGGCCCTGCCCGGTATTTCCGAAGCGCATGGCTTTCACGGTGGTGGACATGGTGGATATGGTCATGGTGATGGTGATGGCCTGGCCCGAGCCGCGATTTTTCCACTGGTACTCGGCGCAGCAGTGGTTGGCGCAGTCGCCAGCATCGTCACCGCGCCGCTGTATGCGGTGAGTGAAGCGCCGCCTCCGCCCCCGCCCCCGCCGCAACGGGTGTATTACGCGCCGCCGCAGCAGGTTTACAGCTACGGCTACGCGCCGGCCCCGTATGGCTATTACCCGCCTCAGCCGGTGTGCACGTACTACCCGAACGGCGCGCGTTATTGCCAGTAAGTAGTGTGCAGCAGGAGAACGCTTCGGCTGACCGGCCTAACCGCGGGTCAGCCGATTTTGTTTACGGCAGCGCCGATGGCAGGTTGCGATTGAGTTGAGCGATCAGGCGCTGCTTGGTGGGGATGACCCACTGCGCCTTGAGTTGTGGCGAGAGCAACCCGGCGGCGTCGAGTTCGTCGCATAGATGCATCTGGTGCGCGAGATCGAACAGGTCCAGCTGATAGGTGAACAGGCCGTCGTCGCCGACGGTGATGAACGACACGCCTGGCGTCTGGTAATAGCTGCCATCGGGCCGCAGCCCCGGCCCGCGGTTCCACCAGTGGGTGATGATGCGGTTGCCCTGCGTGGTGTAGCGCTCGATCGGAAAGCTCCAGCCTTCCCAGCCGACCAGCATCTCGCGGCCGTAATGCGTGGCCTTGATCTGCGCGCGGCTGTGCGCCTGGACCCGCATTGTCCCCGCGTATTCGCAGACATATTCGCAGTGCTCGGCGTAGAACTCGTCGGCGATCCAGCCCCACTCGTTACGCCGCGCGGCTTCGATAAAAGCGGCCTGCATCGCGGTCGCGCGGCCTTCCACCTGCTCCCGGCTGAGGGTCATCGTACATCTCCGAATGGCTGATGCCGCATCCTGCGCAAGCCGCTATTGTCCGGCATCATCCGTTTGCGCGATAACCGGTGGCGCCTGAGGGCAATGCGGCCCGGATTCGACAGCCGGACAAAAAGCGCGCAAAGTCTGCTCCGCATACGTTTCAAGTACGTTCACCGTGTTTTCGTCACATCCGCTTTAACCAGCGGCGTCACGTCATCTCCCGGCTACTTTCTTGATCGCTTGCACAACACCGCAGGCAAAGATGCCTGCATTTAAATTTTATCCGGACGGAGAGTGGCAAATGGCTGACAAATCAACAGGCACCGTGAAGTGGTTCAACGACGCAAAGGGCTTCGGCTTCATCACGCCGACCGACGGCGGCGAAGACCTATTCGCGCACTTCAAGGAAATTCAGGGCGGCACCGGATTCAAGAGCCTGGCCGAAGGCCAGCGCGTTGAATACGTCGCCACCCGCGGCCCTAAGGGCATGCAGGCGACGCAGATCCGCCCGCTGTAAACCTATTGGCCGTTTGTGCCGAGAAACCGCGACTTCGGTCGCGGTTTTTTTTCGAGCGCAAATCAGGCAAATGAACGCAGCAGGTTGCGCTTCTATCCTCATCCGCTCTTGGTCCTGGATGAGGCAAGATTGTTATATTATATAAAATAAATATAAAATTATATTATAAATAAAAACAATCTTGATGCAGCCGGCAGGGACAGCGGGTACCGCCGTCTGCGCGCCTTCAACTGCGCGAAGTGACTTCTATCAGGTGGTAACCAAATTCGGTTTTCACCGGCCCTTGCACGGTGCCGACTGGCGCGCTGAACACCACTTTGTCGAATTCCGGAACCATCATGCCCGGCGAAAAACTGCCGAGGTTGCCGCCTTCACGGCCGGATGGGCAGGACGAGTGTTTTTGCGCTAGCGCGGCAAAATCGGCGCCACCTTCAATCTGGGTCTTGAGAGTGCTGCATTCCTGTTCGGTGGCCACCAGGATGTGGCGGGCGGAAGCCTTGGGCATAAATGTTCCTTTGAGCGAAATGAGGTGGTGAATGTGGCGCCACCATAGAGATGCGCGCAGCAAGTTTCAACCGCCCTGCGCTTGTGACCACGGCCATTGCACCGCCCACATCAGTTTGGCCGGACGCCGCAATTTCTTCAGATTGCTTTCAGTCTTGGTCGCTTCACTGCGATTGCCGCAGGGCATCGCCGCCATGATCCGCAAGGGTTTGTTGATGCGGGTGAACGCCGCGCCACGACCCGCGCAATGTTTGGCGAAGCGCGCAGCAACATCCGTCGCGATGCCGGTATAGATTCGGCCTCCGGCGCATTCGAGCATATAGACCAACCACGTTGCGGGCGCTGTCCCGGTTTTGTCGCCGTTTGTGATTTTTTGGGTGGTGGCCATGCGCTGTGTTGGTTTGCAGTCAGCGCTCATTTTGCCGCAGTTCGCCGCACTCGTTCCTCGTGGCGACAAGCGTTAAGCTCTGCGTCCTATTGCACGCCAGTGTCCGGGGGAAGTCCATGAAGCAGCAGTATCAGATCGTCGTTTTCGGTGCCACCAGTTTTGTCGGCCAGATACTCTGCCGCTATCTGTTCGAGCGCTACGGCGTGGCGGGCGGGGTGACTTGGGCCATGGCCGGGCGATCCGAGAGCAAGCTGCAAACGCTGCGCTCAGAGCTGGGCGAGGGTGCCGGCAAGCTGCCGCTGATCATCGCTGATGCCGCCGACGAGGCGGCGATGACTGCGATGTGCCAGAGCACGCGTGTGGTCGTGTCCACCGTCGGGCCGTATGCACTGTATGGTTCGCCGCTGGTCAAGGCTTGTGCCGAAACCGGTACCGACTACTGCGATCTCACCGGCGAGGTGCAGTGGATCAGCCGCATGATCGAGGCGCACGAAGCCACCGCAAAAAAGACCGGTGCACGCATCGTGCACTGCTGCGGCTTCGATTCGATTCCTTCCGATCTCGGCGTGCATTTTTTGCAGCAGCAGGCGCAGCAGCGATTTGGCGAACCGTGCCAGCGCGTGCGCATGGGCGTCAGAACCCTGCGCGGCGGTTTCTCCGGCGGCACCGTCGCCAGCCTGATGAATGCGGTGCAGGAAAGCGTCAAGGATCCGGCCGTGCGCAAGCTCATGGCCAATCCCTACGCCGTGTGCCCGGATCAGGGCGCGAGCGGCGTGCGACAGCCCAATGTCCGTTTCGCCGAGTACGACGCCGATGCGCGCAGTTGGCTGGCGCCGTTCGTGATGGCGGCCATCAATACCCGTATCGTGCATCGCTCCAACGCACTCAGCGGCCAAGCCTATGGACGTGATTTTCAGTACGACGAATCGATGATGACCGGCACAGGTTTCGCCGGTCGTGCCCGCGCCATGTCCGTTGCAGCAGGCTTGAGCGGCTTCATCACGCTGGCAGTGATTCCGCCGACACGCTGGCTGCTGGAGAAATTCGTCGTGCCCAAGCCGGGCGAAGGTCCCAGCCCCGAGGCGCAGGAGAAGGGCGGCTTCGATTGCCGCTTCATCGGCAAGGCCGCCGACGGAAAAATGCTGCGAGTCAAAGTCACCGGCAAGCGCGATCCCGGCTATGGCTGTACTGCGCGGATGCTCGGCGAAGCTGCCGCCTGCCTTGCACAGGATATCTCCAAGAACGATCTGGCCGGCGGTTTCTGGACCCCGGCGACGGCGCTCGGCGATCACCTGATTCCACGTTTGACAGCGCACGCCGGCCTGACTTTCTCGGTGCTCGACTGAGGTTCTGGAGGATCATTCTCCAGAAAATACTCCGGCCTTTTTTTGTGAAAGCGGGCTTTCTGCGATCACGGCGTTGGCTTGTTCAATAAATCGCTGCAGCGCCTGCGTCGGCTGTTTGTCGCGATGAATAATCAGATAACACTGGCGCGTCATTTTGGGCAGGGTCGTGGCAAGGCGAAGCAGCTGGCCGGTGTCGATGAGATTTTGCACGACCCAACGCGACAGGCAGGCGATGCCGATGCCTTCAGCCGCGGCATATTTGATGGCGGTTGAACTGCCCAGTTCAATGCTGCGCCGATACGAACGCAGGTGTGGCAGCAATAGCTGGTCGGTGGCCTCACGGGTGCCGGACCCGGGTTCGCGCAGCAGCCAGACCAATTCGCGCAGCGCCTTGACCGTCATGCGTTCGCCTGCAAGCTGTGGCACATGATCCGGTCGTGCGACCACGACCAATTCGTCCTGTAGCCAGGGGCTGACGGCGACGGCGGCCTGGTGGCAGGGGCCTTCGATCAGGCCAACATCCAGCTCGAACGCGGCAACCGCGTCGCAGATCGCCTCGGTGTTTGCAATGCTGACCTTGGAATTCCAGGCCGTGGCTTCTTGACGATGTTGCTCGCCGAGGAATCGGGCCAGCAATTTTGGCAACACGAAATTGCCGATCGTCGTGCTGGCGCCAATCCGCAGCGATTGGGTTTGCGACTCACTCTGGCGTGACATCTGTTCGATGCCTGCGGCTCCGTCCAGCAATGCCTGCGCGCGCGGCAGCAGCGTGCGGCCATTGTCGTTCAGCAGCAGCCGTTTGCCTGCGCGGTCAAACAAACGGATTGAGAGCAGTCGTTCGAGTTCGTTGACGGCAGAACTGGTTGCCGACTGCGACAGCGCAATCTCGTTGCTTGCCGATGTCGTGCTGCCGCTACGGGCGACCGCCACGAAGATCTGCAATTGACGCAGTGTCAGGCGCAGGACATCCATGCCGAGATTCCTTTATAGCGATTTAACAGCTATATATTAAACAAATAACCCGTTAGACAGCTCATAAGAAGGTCACTAAATTGCCGTCCGTACTCACCGGACATAAAGGCATAAACATGAGCATGACAACTGCGGTGCCGGTATTGGCCCCAGTCGACGGCGACGCACGCTTGCTGAACGGCTTGCTCCCAGGCCTGGCAATTTGTGCAGGATTGGCTGCGGCCGGAATGGTGCTGGGGCGGATTCCGTGGCTGCAAAACCATGGATTCAGCACACTGACCCTGGCCATCGTCATGGGCATGCTGGTCGGCAATACGGTCTACCCCCGGTTCGCCGCGCTCACTGGCGCCGGCGTCAGCTTTTCAAAGCAGAACCTTCTGCGGCTCGGCGTGGTGCTCTATGGCCTGCGGCTGACCGTGCAGGACATCGGCCATGTCGGCATAACTGGCGTCGCCATTGATGCACTGGTGCTGGGCTCGACTTTCACACTCGCCTGCTTCATCGGCCCCCGCTGGCTCGGACTGGATCGCAAAACCTCGATGCTGATCGGGGTCGGCAGTTCAATCTGTGGCGCTGCAGCGGTGATGGCTGCCGAGCCGGTGGTGCGTGCCCGCACCGAGCAGGTCACACTCGCCGTGGCCACAGTCGTGGGATTCGGCACGCTCGCCATCTTTCTCTACCCGGTGCTTTTTGATCTCAATCAGCACTGGCATCTGATTGCAGGTGGCGACAGCGGCTTCGGCATCTACATGGGCTCGACCATTCATGAGGTCGCCCAGGTGGTTGCTGCCGCGAATTCGACGGGCGCACAAACCGCCAGCACGGCTGTGATTGCAAAAATGGTGCGCGTGATGATGCTGGCGCCATTTCTGATCATGCTGTCGGCGGTACTGATGCGCGGCAGCGTTCGCCAGCAAGCTGTGCAGGGCCATATCCAACAGAAAGCCCGGTTAGCGGTGCCGTGGTTCGCCTTCGGATTCATCGGCGTCGTGCTGTTCAACTCACTGAGCATGCTGCCCGCCGCAGCGGTGGGTGCGGCGACCTCGGCTGACACCGTCCTGCTCGGCATGGCGATGGCCGCGCTGGGCCTCACGACGCACCTGAGAGATATACGCAAGGCTGGCATCAAGCCATTGTTACTGGGGCTGATCCTGTTCTGCTGGTTGATTGTCGGCGGCGCGCTGATCAATCACTGGGTGCCGGTGTTGCTCGGATAAGCGTGTAAAGGTCAGCTGTCATGAGATGCAGTGCCTGCATCTTTAGTTTTAAAGTGACATTGTTAAATTAACAGCATTAACCTAAGCAAATGACACGCATTGCATTCACGCAGCAACGGGTAGAACTGCGTCACGAAGAAATTCTCGACGTGGCTAGATTACGGCCTAGGTTTTGAGCAAGTGATGTGATCTGGCCGCACGCAGTGCGGCAGTGCGGCTGCGTACCCCCAGCTTGCCGTAGAGGTTGTGCAGATGCCATTTGACAGTGCCTTCAACCAGGAAACAGCGCGCACCGATCTCGACGTTGCTCAAGCCTTGGTTCAGCAGCACCAGGATCTGGCTTTCACGTTTGTTGAGAGGCTCGGCCAGAGCCGTCCGGTCACTGCTCTGTTGCAGCGGGTCGATGCCAGCGGTTGCGGCTACCATCTCGGCCCACGACACGACCGATTGCTTATGCCCCCCCGCAACTCCGCGCGCCTTCAGCCAACGACGCAGCAAGGCATGCAGTTCCGTGCCTTCGTCGAGAAAAACCCGGGCATAGCTTTCGACGCTGCCGAGTTCCAGCGCTTCGCCCAGGGCATTGAAAGCGCTGGCCTCGTTGCCGCGCATGTCCTCGGCGAGCGCAGTCAAAATCAGAAGTTCGCACAGCTTGTAGCGCTGCCCGGCATGACGTGTGTGGTCAAGCAGCGGGCTGAGCAACTGGTAGGCACGTTCGGGCTCGCCATCCAGCAACGCAAGGCGCGCATACAGGCGCGTGGCCCGATCGCCGATCAGACCGCCGGTCGCGACCGATTCGTGGTTGATTCCAGCGGAGGCTACCGTATACGCGGTTTGCCCGCTGGCGCCATTTCGCAAAAGAAGTAACGCACGCTCGGCCAGCAAGCTTAGCGACAGCCGCTGATACGCACGCTGGGTTCCGCAGCGTTCGCCCTCCGACAGGATGTCGAGTGCGGCGCCAAGATCGCCTTCCGCCGAGCGCAATCTTGCTGCAGCGGTGAAGCCCAGGATGATGGTGTCGACTGCGCCTTGTTCCGGCAGCAGCGGCAGGGCTCCATCCAGTGCTGAGCGCGCGGCCGGCAACTCGTTGCGCTCATAGCGCACGAAAGCCTCGAGGCTTAGCAGCATGGCACGCAGCCCGCCCAGCTCCGGTTCATTGCCGGCGCGCAACTGGCCGCGCTCGATTTCAGCGAGCGAATCGCGGTGACGCCCAGCCTTGATCAGGGTCAGCGCTGCGACGACGTGGGCCCAGACCGTGCCGTAACCGGAGTGCACCCTGTCAAAGATCGTTTGTGCTTGATACAGACATGCGTGCGCGCCATCGAAATCATCTAGGCATTTGAGATTGAACGCATGCACCGTCCAGGCGGTGCCGGCGTAGAACGTCGATTCATCTCGATGGCGCTCCAGCCACTGGAGGGTGAGCTTTCCAGCGGAGGCATAATCGTCTTGCAATGCCGCCATCACCGAATTTTGCAGCAGATCGTCATCCAGGTTGGGCTGGGCGGCAGCGGATTGCCGGATGCGATCTTTTGCCAGGTTGAAACTGCGCAGGAAAATCAGGGCCCAGGCAGCGGCGCGGTCCAGTAAAGGATCGGAGATCTGGCTGGCGAGCTCCCAGCGTTTCACCAGATTCAGCAGTGTGTGATGATGACCGAGCTTGAAAAGCAGCAATGGCGCAAGCTCGATCAGCCAGGTTCTAGCCATCGACAAATGCACTGCCCCGGCATCGATCAGCAAATTGACGGCTTCAGGGCCTGATCCGTGTTGCCAGTACCAGTGTGCGGCGGCCAACTGGTGGTGCGTCTTGCCCTGCGTCTGTCTGAGCGAGAACAATCTCAGCACGGCTTCATAGATCAGCGGGTGCAGTCTCAAAGAACGGTCTTCTGACGATCCATGCTCCTGTACGATGCCCAGTGAGAACAGGCGCGAGAAAGCCGAGTCTGGCTCTGCCGATGTCAATGCTTGCAGCAACGCAAACGGCGCGCTGCCCCCGGCACAGGCCAGCGCCCATAAGGCATCGTGTTCGGCGCGATCCAGCCGCATCAGGAAACGCTCGTATATGTACTCGCGCAGCGGTCCCGAGGAGGTGATGTTGCGCGACAGGAACGTATCGCTTTCCAGCGGTGCTGCCAGGGCCAGCTGGATGAGTGCAGGCCAGCCCTGCGTGGCCTGATATAGCGAGTCCAATTGCTTGAACTGCAATTCTTGACCACACAATTTCGCCAGAGATTCCACCTCCGAACGGTTCAGCGCGAGTGAATCCGCGTTGATCCAGCAGGTCTTGCCTTGTGCGGTCAGCATGCCCAAGCCAACGTCGAGGGCCGCCGGCTGTGTGGTTATGAAAATCCGCAGATTCTCGTTGGCGCCGAACAACAGGCGTTGCAGGTAAAGGCGACTGGGGCTGCCGGCGACATGATGGGCGTCATCGATCACCAGCCATAATCCCTGCGGAGTGTCGATCAGGCGATCCGCAAGGTGGGCAAACACTTCCGCGTGATTGGCCTGATTGCCGAGCGTAATCTCATTGGACCGACGACGCTCGAGCGTAAGCGAAGCGGCCAACTGATCCAGAAAGACCGAAGGGTCGGCTGCGCCTTCCGAGAGCGAAACCCAGGCGCGATTGATGCCTTTGGGTGCGCTCGACAGCCATTGATGTGCAAGGACGGTTTTGCCGTAGCCTGATGGCGCTTCGGCGACGATGATCGGTTCGTTTTTGTCGAGCGCAAGCAAGCGGTTGCGGCTGACGTGTTTCGCGGCAGGACTGCGGTTCATCGTAATTTGTTGCGTTGCAATATCGACTGTCCCTGTCTCTTTCACTGTTCCGTTCTCCTGCGGGGTGCAGGCACCTTCGAGTCCTGTACGGATATTGCCAATCGGTCATCAGGTTGTCGAATACCTTACCAAAGTTAGGTGACACGAGGTGCAACAACCTAATACTGTGCAGGGATGCCGGGGACATGGCCGATTCACGTCAATGGGGGTGGGGAGTGCGCCAGCAATTTGCGTTCATGAATGCGATGACGCTTTGGGAGGTCATGCAGATGCGTTGGGCAAGATCATATGTTGTGATTTTCTGCGCGACCCTGGCAGTGATGTCGCTACTGCCGGTCACGGCCCAAGCACGCAGCTTCCAGATTCCTCTGGGAGACGACAGCATAGACGTCAATTCCAACTCGACGCTGATTGTCGGTGCCGCCATACGAACCGAGCCACAGCGGACGGGCTCTATCGGAAAAAACAACCTCAATCCCAATGTTTGTGGAAGAACCGCACAAGGGCAGCTTTATTATCAGGATTGCCAAGGGCTATTTACCCAGCAGTCATTTCCGGCGGCGCATCTGGCAGCAGCTCCGGGGGCGTTCAGCGACAATTTCGACCAAGGCGATCTCAACTACAACCAGTGGGACATCACCCAGGCAGAATTGCGTCTGAATCAGGATCTGACGTTGAAGTACAAAGGCTGGACCTTGTTTGCGAAGGCGATCGCTTTTTACGATCCGATCAATTACAACTTCACGGAATATCATCCGAACGAGATCACCAAGGAGAATTACCTGCAGGTGGGGTACCTCTCAACGCCGGGCACCGAAATCATCCGGGCGGGCCAAAATCTGTCCGCCCTGAGCCCGCTGATTTCTTCGCTAAATTTGCCCCCCAATCTCGCGACGCAACTGCTGGCAAATCCCGCGGCGGTTCCAGGCCTGGGTGCACGTACCGATTCCACGCCATGCCCGGCAAACCGCAATCCCAGTGGCCAGCCTTGCGGCATTGTCTATGGCCCAGGCGGCGTTGTCCGTTCACGGAGGACTGACAGCAAGACACTCAATGAAATCGGCCTAGGACTGCAGCTCCTTGACCTGAACCTATCGGGCAACATTCCATTGCCTGGCGACAGGGGATTGCAGGTCAAGGTCGGACGCCAGCAGGTTATTTGGGGTGAAGCGACGTTGGAATTCTTTGATTCAATCAATGTCATGAATGCCCCCAACCTCAATAATTTCTTCCGTATCGGCGGCAATGGGCTCGATGATTTTTATCAACCCATCAACGCGATTTCGATGGGTACCACGCTGACCGATAAGCTCCAGATATCCGGTTGGTATGACCTGGAGTTTGAGCCTATCGAACTTCCGGCGGAGGGCGGATTTTACTCCCCAGTCAATCTGGGTACCAAGAATGATGGGCCGAACTACCTGACGGTCGGGTTCGCCAACACCACGCCTGATCCGGATGGCGTAGGCCGCAATCTGGATAATCCCCTGTCATTAATTACCAATACGACGTCCAGAGCTCAACGGCTTCCCGATGAACAACCTCGAGGCATCTCCAACAACTTCGGCGTCAAGCTGAATTACACCGCAGACTGGCTGAACAACGGGACCAATCTCAGTTTCTATTATTCCAACTACACCTCGCGTATTCCCATTGTCAGCTTCTATTCGACCGATGAGAGTTGCGCAAAAAACAGCACCAGTGCGGCCACTCTTGCTCTTGATTGCCCCAATCTGCCTTTACTGCATGCCGCGACCACGCCCAACGATCCGGCCGGTGAAACCAGCAGCACCCTTGCGTTGGACGGACTAAAATTCCAGCTGGAGTACCCGGATTCAATCCACATGTATGGCTTCAGCTTCAACACCAGCTTTGGTGATGTCTCCATGCAGGGTGAAGTCGCATATCGGCCCAATGATCCGTTGCAAGTGGATATCGTTGATCTGGCATTTGCCGGGCTCGGGCCGACCTTGACCAACTGCGATCATGCGCCCGGCTGTCTCGGCAGTAATGCTGGTCTCGGTACCGAGCCGGATGGCTCAATCGGCACCTATGGCAGCAGCAACTACACAACGAGAAATGGGGTCGGTGCATTTAACGACACCTACGATGCCCTGGTTGGCGCCATACCGGGCGCTGGCCGTTCGTTCCCCAATTTCATCATTCCCTACCGCGGTGGTGTTATCGGCGAGAATCCACCCAACTCCTACATTCGCGGCTGGGAACGATTCCAGACGCTTTCTCTGGATTTAGGCGCCACTTATGTTGAAGGCAACACGGATTTTACGCCGCGCTTGCTGCATGCCGACCAGGTCATCTGGCTGCCCGAGATCGGAGCGCGCGGAATACTTAATCTGCCGCCACTGGATCGCCTTGCCCTGGCGGTTCCCGGTACTTACACCAGTCCGACCGCGGGTGCCGATGGCTCGGGGGCTAATGGTTCACTGCAGGCCTGTTCCACCAATATCGCCTGTCAGTACGGACCGGATGGTCTGCGCTTCAACCCGCACCAGGCGCCGCTGGGTCTGTATCCCACCAAATGGTCAGGCGGTGTTGGCGCAGTCGTCCTGATTCGCTGGGATGACGTACTGCCGGACATCAGCATCGATCCGACCTTCATCTTCAAGCATGACGTCTTCGGGCACTCGCCCGGATACCTGTCGAATTATGTAGCAGGGCGCACGCTGCTGGATACCAACATTGAGGTGAGATACCGCAATCGTCTTTCGGTCAATTTCGGTTATCAGATGTGGTCGGGTGGTGGAGATGCCAACCTGTTTCATGACCGTGATACCGCAAAGTTCTTTGTCAAGTACTCGCTGTGACGGCAAAGTCACTTGTTGTTCCCAGCAGCAAGCTAATCGATTCAAAAGGAGTGAGGAGATATGAATAGACAGATTCTGATTATGATGAGCACCGCCGTACTGGCGCTTGGCATGCAGGCCGCGCTGGCCAAGGTTTCGCCCGAGCAGGCTGCAAGGCTGGGCAAGGATCTGACGCCTATCGGTGCCGAAAAAGCCGGGAGTGCAGACGGCATGGTGCCGGCGTGGACCCCGGCCCAGCAGCACGGGAAATTATCCGGTGAATATGCCTCCGATCCGGCGATTGAAGCCGACAAGCCGCTGTTCACCATCACTTCCGCGGATATGGCCAAGTACGCTGACAATCTCAGCGAAGGTCACAAGTATCTGCTCAAGACCTTCAGCGATTACAAGATGATTGTGTATCCGAGTCATCGTACGGTCGCGTTTCCCGAGTTCATCTACAAGGCCACGGCGGTCAATGCGGTCAACTGCACCCTGAGCGGGACCGACGATCCGGATAACTGCAAGCTCGGGTTTCCGTATCCGATCCCCACCGATGGCGCACAGGTCATCTGGAATCATCGCATCAAGTGGCGCGGCGATAACGTGCGTCGCAACAATGATGAAATGAACGTCGATGCGAATGGCCATAGCCAGCTGGCGCAGTTGGTCGAGGATGTGCAATTCCTCTACGCCAACAAAGAGCATCCGGTGCCGATGGAGAAGGGCAAGGGCCTGTTTCTGTACTACCTGTCAAAAATCATCGCGCCTGAGCGTACCGCCGGCACCATGATTCTGGTGAATGAAAGCGGTGGCACGGGGGCAACAGGGCGTGCTGCATGGCTGTATGCGCCGGCCCTCAAGCGCATCCGCCGTGCACCGGCCGTGTGCTGCGACAACCCGTATGAAGGGACCGACGGGCAGGAATTCTACGATCAGGTCGACATGTTCAACGGCGTGCTCGAGCGCTACACCTGGAAGCTGTTAGGTAAGCGCGAAATGATCATCCCGTATGACAACTTCAAGATCTCGCGTGCCAAGTACAACACGCTGGTCCGCCCAAATCATCTCAATCAGGATTTGCCGCGTTACGAGATGCATCGCGTGTGGGTGGTGGAGGCGACGCTGCGTCCGGGCCAACGGCATACCTACGCCAAGCGCGTGTTCTATGTCGATGAGGACTCCTGGGACATCGTCATGGTCGACTGCTATGACGCCCATGGCGGGCTATTCAATTTCCAGGAAGGCATGTCGACGCCAGCCTACAACGTACTCTCTGCCTTCACCGTGCCGGAGCTGATCTATCACTTCGACTCGGGTCGTTACTTCATTACGGCGTTGTCGGCCGAGGGACATCCGAACGACTACAGCGTGAAGTATCCGGAAGGCTACTTCACCGCCAACGCGGTACAGCAGCGCGCATCACGGTAAACAGAGGCTGGCTGGCGGGTGATGATTGATCACCCGCCAGCCTGAGTTTCGCTGAATGTCAGTGCGTCTCGATGTGGCGATGAAAAACATGCAGGGCTTGGCAGCTGACCATTGATGCGAACGGTGTGAAGTCAAGCAACCATTCTAAATGTGTATTACGAGTGTGTGGGCCAATGCCCATGAACTGATCTGGAGTGATCTTCGATGCATGGCGACCCTCGTGGCTGGTTTTCACAGTTTTTCGTAAAAATCACGGAACCCCTGATTTTTTCGAAGCGGCCGATGACACTCAGCGTCATTGCCTTGCTGACATTGTTTCTCGGGTTCCAGGCTTTTCATCTCAGGCTGGATTCCGGCTTTGAGAAGCAACTGCCGAAAAATCATCCCTACATCCAGGTCCTGAAGAAATATCAGGATCAGTTTGGTGGAGGCAATACCGTGCTGCTGGCCGTGTCCCAGAAGCCGGGCAAGGGCGATATCTACAACGGCAAGTTTCTGGCATCGCTCAAGGCGGCGACGGATGCGGTGTTTTTCCTGCCGGGCGTGGATCGCACGCGGATCAGTTCACTGTTCACGCCCAATGTGCGTTTCATCGAGGCGGTGGAAGGCGGCTTCCGCGGCGGCAATGTGATTCCATCGGGCTTCCGTCCGACACCAGAATCCTTGCGACAGATCAAGGAAAATGTCGGCAAGGCCAATGTCATTGGCCGGCTTGTATCCAACGACCAGACTTCAGCGATCGTGGTTTCAGATCTGGTTGACCAGAATCCGCGCACACACAAAAAGCTCGACTACATCCAGGCCGCGCACCTGTTTGAGAATATCCGCGGCAGGCTCACCAGCCCGCAGATGTATGAATACACGCTCAAGGCCGATGATGCTCCGCTCAAGGCCGGGACGAAAATCGCCACGGTTTACAAGGATCCGCGCGATTTCTGGTTCTCGTTCAGCACCGTGCAGGCGACGGTGATCGGTCCTAGTGGCGAAACTCTTGACCGTACTTTTAACGGCCGTCAACTGGAGGTGACCGAGAAGAAGAATCCGGATTACAACCCCGATATCAATGTCGAGATTATCGGCTTTGCCAAGGTCATCGGCGATGTCGCAGACGCTTCGCTGCAAGTCATCAGTTTCTTTGCGCTGACAGTGATCCTGGTCTGGTTGATCCTGTCGTATTACATGGGATCGTTCATCGTTTCGATGTATCCGCTGAGTTGCGGGCTGCTCGCGGTGATCTGGGAGCTTGGCATCCTGCATCTGGCCGGCTATGGGCTGGATCCTTTTGCCATTCTGGTGCCGTTCCTGGTGTTGGCAATCAGCGTGTCGCACGGCATTCAGATCACCAGTTTCTGGCTGCTGGAAGTTTCTGATCGTGGACTCGATAGCTTCGCGGCCTCGCGCGCCACTTATCGCCGACTGGTGATTCCCGGCGTTACCGCACTGATCACCAACATCATCGGCTTTGGTACCATCCTGCTGATCCCGATCGGCATCGTTCGCGAGATGGCAATCAACGCGATGTTTGGATTGTTTGCGGTAATTATCTGCAAGAAAGTCCTGCTGCCCTGCCTGCTGTCCTATGTCCATCTGAAAAATCCGCAACGCTTTCGCGACTACCAGCGCCGGCGCGATGCAAAGCTGAAGCCAATCTGGCACAAGCTGGCAATCCTGACGCGCAAGCCTTATGCCGTGATTGTCATTATCATGACAATCCTCGCCTGGGGCGGCGCAGAATGGATTGCACGCGACCTTCAGATTGGCGAACTGCATCCAGGTGTGCCTGCGCTACGGCCTGACTCGCGCTACAACCTCGACTCGGATTTCATTTCGAAAAAATACTCCATCGGCGTGGACATCCTGCAGGTTTACGCAGCGACCAAAACCAACGGCTGCATCGATTACGATGCCATGAACAGGATCAACCGCTTCGGTTGGTACATGAACAATACGTCCGGCGTCGTGTCCACGACGTCCATGCCCTTGTTGGATAAGGTGGTCTGGGCACAGTACAACGAGAACAATCCGCGATGGCTGCAATTGCCGCGTTCGAAGGACGGACTGATCCTGGCCGGGCAGCAGTTCACCACCTCGACCGGCCTGCTCAATGACGATTGCAGTGTCATGCCGACCTACATCTTCATGAAGGATCACAAAGCGACGACCATTGATACCGTCATCGCCGCCATCGACAAGTTCACGGCGGACATCAAGACCGGCGATCCGGTGCAGTTCCAGCTTGCCGGCGGCAATGTCGGCGTCATGGCAGCTACCAATGCGGTCATCAAAAAGACCGAGTTCTCAGTGCTGTTCTGGCTTTACGCTGCGATTACGCTTTGTGTATTTGTCTCATTTCGGGGTATCACCAGCATCATCTGCATTGTGATACCGCTGGCGGCCGTATCGGTGTTCACCTACGCCATCATGGTGTTCCTCGGTATCGGCGAGACGGTAGCGACACTGCCGGTGGCAGCTTTTGCTGCGGGCATCGGTGTTGACTATGGCATCTACATCTTCAGCGTGCTCGAGGAAAACGTGAGGCTCAAGCACATGCCGCTGCGTGAGGCCTACGCCGACACCTTGCACCAGACCGGCAAGGCGGTGGTGGTCACGGCGCTGGCGCTGTCGGCGAGCGTTGCCACCTGGATGCTCTCCGGCCTGCAGTTCCAGATCGACATGGGTATTCTGCTGACCATCATGTTCCTCGCCAATGCTGTTGCCGCGTTGGTCATGTTGCCGGCCTTCGCCGCCTTCCTGATGAAAGACGATGACAAGGCTCCCACCAGCAAAGCTGATGTCAGTGCCTATGAGGTCGAGCTATGAGTATCTGTTTGCACCATAACCAACGCCCCGGCGCACGGCTGCGCCGTATGTTAGGTGCTGTCATTTTTTGCGCGGCTGTCGCGGGCATGGTGCTGCCGGCCAATGCCGTAGCGTCAGATTCCGCCGCAACTGCATCTGACGCGCCAATTCCCGCAATGATGGCGGAACATGCCGCCAGCGGCCTGCTGCTCGGCGTGGTCAATACCGGCACCCACCTGGTTGCGGTCGGCGGCAATGGCGTCATCGTCCTGTCGGATGACGGCGCCCGCTGGACCCAGGTGCAGACGCCGGTGGATGTGACGCTGACAGGCGTCTCGTTTGCTGATGACCAACACGGCTGGGCGGTGGGGCATGATGCGGTGATTCTTTACACCGCAGACGGCGGGCATAGCTGGCACATCCAGAGCTATCAGCCTGCGCTCAATTCCCCCTTGTTCGCGGTGCTGGCGATTGATGCGCATAAGGTTTTGGCAGTTGGAGCGTTCGGTTTGATGAAGATCACCGAAGACGGCGGCCAGCATTGGACGGACGTTGATGCACCGGACATGGTCAACGACAAGCTGCACCTCAACGGCATCACGCGACTTGCTGATGGACAACTGCTGGTTGTCGGTGAGAACGGTTTGGCCGGCGTGTCGGCCGACGACGGTCAGCACTGGCAACGCTTGACCCTGCCGTACGACGGCTCGCTGTTCGGTGCATTGCCCTGGGGAGATCACGGCGCAATCGCCTACGGCTTGCGGGGAAACATCTACATGAATCCCGACGTGCACAATGGTCAGTGGCATCAGGTCGCAGTGGCAACGACCAACAGTTTTTTCGGCGGGATGAAACTGTCCGCAGGTGAGGTTGTTGTCATTGGAGGTGACAGCAGGGTGGTCAGGATCGACAGCGGCGGCACGGCGCACGTCATGCCCAGCGACCCGGACAAGATCGGGCAATCGGGCAGCCTCGCGGCTGGAATTTTCTACAAGGACAAGCTCCTGATGGTCGGGGAATCCGGAGTGGTTCACGCTGCTTTGCAGTAACTCACCAATCGCGTCAGCAGCCGGCAGCAGCTGCGTGACGCCAGGATGTCTATGTCCCGGCGCGCGTGGAGTGGATGAGGAGAAAATGCATGGGAAACAGCATCGCTGCCAAGCTTTCGGCACCTGCCGCGAAACGGCCGCGTATTCCTGCGGATGCGCTTTATCAGCCGCCGGCTATCGCGTGGCCCACGTTCGGACTGTTTCTGGTGGCGTTGGTGCTATGGTTGGGCGCCTTGTTCGCGGCACTCAACGACATCATCCCGCCGGCCTTGGCGATATTTTTGCAGACCGTGTCGGCATTCATGCAGTTCACGGTGCTGCATGATGGCGTGCATCGTTCACTGTCGCGTCAACACGAAAGGCTCAACGCCCTGGTGACCAATCTCGCAGGCGCTTTTCTGGGCCTGGTCGGAGTAGGTGCCGCATTCCGTTATGCGCACTTCAAGCATCACCGGCATACCAATGAACATGGCAATGATCCTGACCTGTGGAGCGGCATCGGCATCGTGGGCCGCTGGATGCTGCCACTGCAGTGGGCCACCACCGACTTTCGTTACGGCTACCTGATTCTCAAGGACTGGTCGAGCATTTCCCTGGCTGAACGTTTGAAGATAGTGGGTGGTGTGTTGCTGCTGGTATCGGTCTTTGCACTTTGCGCTTGGCTGGGATATTTCAAGGAAGCGCTGCTCTACTGGATACTGCCTTCACGCCTGGCGATCCTCTGGCTGTCCTTCGCGTTTAACTACCTGCCGCACCATCCACATCAAGTCGAGCAGCGTCACAATCCCTATGCCGCGACCAATGTGCGCAAGGGTGGCGAGGCGCTGCTCAAGTGGCTATTCCTCTACCAGAATTACCACCTGATTCATCATCTCTATCCCAGCATCCCGTTTTACCGGTATCTGAAAGTCTGGCGCAAGGATGAGTCCGAATATCTGCAGCAGGGCGCGCCGGTGGTGCCGTGGTACCGGTTGAGTCCGGTCAAGCGAGGCAGCTAGCGCCGCTTGCTGACTCAATCAAACCGGAAGCTTGCAAACTCATCGACCGCCGCGCGCTCGCTGCGCAATTGATTCACCGGCGCCGATGTGTCGGCATAACCCAGCGCCATGCCGCAGTAGATCATCTCGTGTTCGCCGAGCTGGAAATGGGACTTCAGCGTCTTGCGCAAGCTGCCCCAGAATTCCTGGAAGCATGAGCCGACGCCGCGCTCGGTCGCGGCCAGCGCCAGCGACTGCATGAACATGCCCAGGTGCGCCAACTGGCCGTGGCCCATGCGTTGGTCGATCACGAAGAACACGCCCACCGGCGCGCCGAAGAATTCAAAGTTGCGCGCCAGCTGCGTCAGCCGGGCGACCTTGTTCTCGCGCGGAATGCCGAGCAGTGCGTACATGTCTTCGCCGACCTTGAAGCGGCGGCTGCGGTACGGTTCCCACAGGCTGGCCGGGTAGATCGGCCTGTCGTCTTCCTCGGCCGGAAACATGCCGGGATAATTTTTCGCGAGATCAATCACCGCCTGTCGCGCCGCGCCCGCGACCACGATGACTTTCCACGGCTGCAGATTGCCGCCCGACGGCGACCAGCGCGCCGCATCAAGTATCTCGCGCACCAGGTTTTCCGGCAGCGGTTTCGGCAGAAACGCGCGGGTGGAAATGCGCTGCTTGAGCGCTTCAGTCACGGTGAGACTAGGGGTCGTCATGGAGATCGGTTTTGAGCTGAGTCAGCGAAGAATAACCCGCACCCGCTCTCACGGCTTTGAGTTATTCGTATGTTATATAATATTAATTAATATATTATATAAACTATAATATTAAACAATGTTTATCCGGTGATAGCGTAGAGCGGGTGGATAATTTCTCTAGCTTGATTGCTTGCCAGTCTCTGTATCGCCTCTGCATGCGCAAGGCGCACCGCCGGACACCGGCCTGACCCACATATATCGACTCACGAACACCAGCACGCCGCATGTTGAGCTTGTCGTGGCCTACTCTTCCGGTGCCGGCAACGGCAGACCGGACAGCACCGACTCCGCGCGGCGCGAGCGGAACAGCGGATAAAAATACTGGATATACCAGCGTTCGCTGCCGTGGCGCCGATCGTCCGGCAGGCCGAATGCAGGCGGATAACGCCGCGTGATCAATGCGGTGCCGAACAGCACGTCCCAGACGAACAGCAGGTTGCCGTAGTTTCCACGGTAGTGGCCGACGCCGTCATCCTGCCGCAGCGCGTGGTGCGCGAAGTGCGTCGCGGGCGTGGAGATGGTGCGCTCCAGCAGCCAGGCCAGCGGATGCAGCCAGCGGTGCCGGTACAGCGCCTCGTCCCAGCGCGCTTCCGAGTGAGCGCCGACGATGACGCCGATCTTGACGATTGAGTACGCGACATAGACCCAGCCGAAGCCGAGATAGATCAATGCGCCGGAAAGCCAGAGGCCGGGCATCGCCGCGTAGTAAAAGAAATTGTTTCGATACACCACGCGCACACCCATGTAGGCAGCCGAGTGATGCGCGCGGTGGAACGGCCACATCCACGAGGTATGCGACAGCCGGTGCCACCAGTACTGCGTGAAATCGTCGAGCAGCAGCAGTGTCAGCGCCATCGCCCACCACGGCCAGTGCGCCAGCGCATTGTGGTCTTCAGGGAAATAACGCGCGCCCATAATCTGCGTGATCATCAGGATGGCGGGAACGATCAACAGCGGGAACACGACGAACACCACCCAGTCCAGCCGCTTGTCATCGGCCGTGGCTTGCGCGCTAAAGAACCGGCCGCGGCGCCAGTCCAGTGCAGCGAACAATGCGAACAAAGTGAACACGCCCACGGCCTGCGCGTGTCGCATGCCCACTGAAAGGCCGGTCTGGATGATCTGCATGCGACGACTTTAAGTTTTGTCTTCACTAGCGTCCATAGATGGCGCGGTGGCGGCGCAGTAGTAAATTGCACTTACTTGCCGGTATGCGCTATGCGGGTAGCGCACAATCGGCGCAAGCCCTCCGCCGCATTCATGCCATGAACCAGCGCATTTCCCGGCGACATTTCCTGCGGCAATCCAGTGCAGCCGCGCTGCTCGCCATGACCGGCGGATTGCCCGGTTGCAGCGGCAGTTCCGCGCCGTCCGCGCTGCGCGGCCCCAACTCCCTGCCCGATGCGCGCCGCGCCGCGGGAGCCGCGGATGCCGCGCTGCCGTTCGATCATGTCGTGGTGGTGATGATGGAGAACCATTCCTTCGACAATTATCTCGGCATGTTGTCGCAGCGCGGCCAGCCGCTGGCGGACGGATTCAGCTTCGATGCCAATGGCCAGCCGCTCAATTCCAATCCGTTGCAGGGTGGTTTGCAGAAGGCGTTCCACTTGCAGGGCACCTGCCAGCCCGGCAGCGTCACGCAAGCCTGGGACAGCTCTCATCGGCAGATCGACGGCGGCAGGATGGATGGCTTCGCAGCGACTTCCAACTCCGCGATGGGCTACTGGGACGAAAGCGATCTGCCGTTCTACTATTCGTTGGCCAGGACTTTCTGCGTCGGTGATCGCTGCTTTGCTTCAGCGCCCTGCCAGACCTATCCCAACCGGCGCTTTCTGTATGCCGGCACGGCAGGTGGCCTGATCTCGACCAGCGACGCCACCTTCAGCATGCCTGCGCCCGCCAACGGCACCTTGATGGACATGATGAGCAAGTACGGCGTCAGCTGGCGCAGCTACTTTGTCGACCTGCCGGCGCTGGCGATAATTCCGCAGACCCTGGAAAACCATCCGGCGAATTTTGCGACCATCGCGCAGTTTTTCGCTGATTGCCAGACCGGCCAGTTGCCCGCGGTGTCGTTCGTCGATCCGGAATTCAACGCGGTCAGCACGGTCGGCTCGCCGCTGTTCGCCAATCTCAACCCGATCGTCGGCAAGATTCCTGGTTTGCCGGCAGACGTGGTCGCCCAGATCAGCAGCATCGGCAACAAGGTCAACGCGCAGGGTGCGTCGGAGGAGAATCCGGACGATATCGCCATCGGCGAAGCCTTCGTCGCCAGTGTGGTCAATGCGGTCATGGCATCGCCTGCGTGGCCGCGCACGTTGCTGGTGTGGACCTACGACGAGCACGGCGGTTATTACGACCATGTGCCGCCGGTCAGTGTGCCCAGGCCGGACAACATCGCGCCGGTGCTGGCCAGCACCGATGTGCCCGGCGGCTACGACATCACCGGCCTGCGCGTGCCGACCGTGGTGGCGTCGCCGTACAGCAAGCCCAACGCCGTTACCAGCGTCGTGCACGATCACACCTCGGTCATCGCCACCATCGCCGCCAAGTGGAACCTGCCGGCGCTGACCTGGCGCGACGCACAGGCCAACACGCTGCTCGACTTTCTGGATTTAGAATCGCCACCGGCTTTCCTGACGCCACCGACCCTGGCCGCGCCCTCCAATCCCACGCTCGGTCTGTCGTCCTGCCAGGGCACGCCGCCCACGCCGGTGATCGAGCCGTCTGCGTAATCAACGCGCTGTCGTGCTGATTCTCCTGCGTCGTCGTGATCAGGCCGCTTTCAGTGCGCCGGTTTGCGTGCCGGCCATCACTGTTTCCATTTCCTTGAGCAGATGCCGGTTGTTGTTATCCCAGGGATGGAAGCCCGGGCGGAAATAGCCGAGCCACGGCCTGACGAGTTTCGGCAACAGTGCCGGTGATACCAGCATGAACTTGATGAACGCCGCCAGGTCTTTCCGCTGGTGCGCTTGTTTGTCGGCGCGCAGCAACTGCTGCTGGTAATACAGCACCAGCGACAGGAATCCGGCGGTCGTCAGCAGCAGGCTGGCGCTGCGCAGCGCGTAGGCTTTGGCGCCACGTCCCATCACCGTCTCGTAGACATCGAAAGCCACAGCTTTGTGTTCGGTTTCTTCCAGCGCGTGCCAGCGCCACATCGCCCGCAGGCGCGCGTTCGCGCCTTCGAGGATGCGCGGGTCCGTGAGCACCACCTCGGACATGATCGCGGTGAAATGTTCCTGTGCGATCGTCACCGACAACAGCGCGGCCGGCGGCAGCCACCGCACCAGCAGGTTGAGAAATCCGCGCGCCTTGTGTTCCAGTTCAGCGGCCGGCAAACCGGCCTCCGCCAGCAGGCGGTTGTACGCCTCGTGCTCGCGGCCGTGCATCGCCTCCTGGCCGATGAAGGCGCTCACCGCTTTCCTGAGTTCCGGATCGGTAATGTCGTCGTGATAATGCCGCACGGTGAGGATGAAGAAGCGTTCGCCGTCGGGAAAGAAAATCGACAGGGCGTTGGCGAAATGCGTGACATAAGGCCCCTGCGCGTGCCAGTTCCTGACACTGGCGGGTTTGAGCCTGAAATGTAAATCGCGGCGGATGGGGATCATGCGATATTCCTCCATGTAAGCTGAAATGAGCCGTGCTGGTGATAGCTCGCAGGCACGGACGGGCAGAGCCGCGCGACAGGGCGGCACGCCGTCTCCTCGAGGGCGCCGCGGGTGTCGTGCTCTCTTTCTGAACAGCGCGGGGAGAAAAAGTTCGAACTTGCTTGCCGACTTGCCGGGCTGACACGATGGGGAAAAACTTCGGTGCAGCGATGAACATGGCGAACAGGAACTCCCGTCATGATCTGTCATTCCGGTGCAGGCACGGAATCCGGGCCTTGAGTGACTCAGGTTTTCCAGCATTGAGAAAGCCGCATCCGCTCCCATGGGTCTGATGCATTTATATGTTATATATTATAATATAACTATATTATTATATGATAATAAATAACAATATTTAATGAGTTCTCCGGCAGAGCGGGTGAGCGCTTCTGAGGCTATTTTTCTTGCAATTCTGCAGGTGTAGGATATTTCGCGCGGATAAACCCCATCATCGTTTCGTAACTCACCGAGGCATGACTTATGGCCACCGATCCATTCGCACAGTTCAAGGCGGTGCAGCGCGAAGCCTGGGCGCTGTTCTCGCCGCTGGCGGCATTCACCACGCCGGCTGCGGCCAGCCTGGTCGAGTTCGCAGAAGTGCATGCCGGCGAATCCGTGCTAGATGTCGCCTGCGGCACTGGCGTCGTTGGCGTGACCGCGGCGCGGCGCGGCGCGCGTGTGCGCGGGCTGGACCTGTCGCCCGCACTGCTGGAAGACGCGCGCCGCAATGCCGCGGTGATCGGCGCCGGGATAGAATTCCTCGAAGGCGACGCCGAAGCGCTGCCCTATGCCGACGCCAGCTTCGATGTCGTACTCAGCCAGTTCGGCCACATGTTTGCACCGCGTCCGGAGATCGCCATTGCCGAGATGTTGCGCGTGCTCAAGCCCGGTGGTCGCATCGCCTTCTCGACCTGGCCGCCGGAGCTCATTATCGGCCGCATGTTCGCGCTCATCTCCTCGTACCTGCCACCACCTCCGGACGTTGCGCCGCCGCCGGCATGGGGTGATGTGCATGTCGTGCGCCAGCGCCTGGGCGCAAGTGTGCGCGACCTGCGTTTTAGTCGCGACGAGATGAGCATCCCGGCCCTCAGCCCGCAGCATTTTCGCGGCTCGATCGAGCTGACGCTCGGTCCAGCGATCAAGCTGGTGCAGTCATTGCAGGGCAATCCCGCGAAGCTGGCGCAGTTCCGTGCCGAACTGGATGCGTTGATCGGCCAGTTCTTCACGCATAACCGCGTGCGGCAGTCCTACCTGATGACGCGGGCGGTCAAGATCTAAGCATCTCTCAGAGTCGATTTATTGCTGTTTCATGAAGGGCAGGGGGCTGCCCGCCAGCGCGCGCGCGAGTCCGGGGAAGAAGCGCTTGAGGTAATAGCCGAACCACGCCTCCGGCGACACCGGCACCACCGCGCGGTTGTGTTGCACAGCCTTGAGAATCGCGCTCGCCACTTTCTCCGGCCCGTAGTTGCGCTTCTTGTAGAACGCGACGGCGCCGGCCTGCCATTTCGCCGAAGCGCCTTCCGCGATCGTGGTCGCGACGATGTTGGTGTTGATAATGCCCGGGCAGATCGCACTGACGCCGATGCCCTGGCTCTTCAGGTCTGTGCGCAGCGCCTCGCTGAATCCGAGTACCGCGTATTTCGAAGCGGTGTAGATCGGCAGATCCGGCGATGGAAAATATCCCGCCATCGACGCCGTGTTCACTACATGCCCGCTGCCGCGTGCCACCATCGGCGGCAGGAAAAACCTGCAGCCGAGCAGCACGCCGCGCACGTTCACCGCCAGCACGCGGTCCCAGGTCGCAACCTCGGTTTCGAGAAAGCGCCCGGACGCACCGATGCCGGCATTGTTAACCAGCACATCCAGTGCGCCATGCGCCGCGTGCACCGTGTCCGCCAGCGCGCGCATCGCCGGCTCGCTGCTGACATCCGCCACATGTGTCTCGGCGACGCCACCGAGTGCCGCGATCAACTTCGCAGTCCCGTCCAGTCCAGCCTGGCCGATATCCACTGCAACCACTTGTGCGCCCGCTCGCGCGAAGGCCAGCGCGGTTTCGCGGCCGATACCGCTACCGGCGCCGGTGATGAGAACCTTCTTGTCTTTAAAATTGGTCATCCGAAATCCCCGATTCCCTTTGATCCTGCTGGTTGTTGCTGCGTGTGAGTGGCAGCGCCGACTGTCAGTTCAAGGATATTCGAGCCCGACCCTTTATCCCAGACCCGCAGCAATCATCAGCCTGCGCACGCACCGCGCACGCATGTCACACCCTTCGCAGCCTCATCCAATACAGCCATTACACCGTAAAAGAGGCCCATGAACGACAGAATACGACTCAGGCTCACGCCCGCTGCGCCATCCAGGCGAGACAAGGCCATCACATTTCACAAGATATTTGCCGCGCTGTCGGGCTTGCTGATGCTCGCGGGCTGCTCTGGCGCGCAGATCATCAATGCCATTACGCCGCAGCACGGCTACCAGCGCGCGCGGGATATTTCCTTTGGCGATCACGGGCTCAAGCTCGATGTCTACACGCCGACCGCTGCGACGGCCGCGCCATTGATCGTGTTCTTCTATGGCGGCAGCTGGGAAGCGAGCGAGACTCTGGACAAGTCCCAGTACAAGTTCGTCGGGCAGGCGCTCGCTGAACAAGGCTATGTCGTAGTCATCCCCGAATACCGTGTATACCCGCAGGTGAAGTACCCGGAATTTCTCGACGACAGTGCACAAGCCGTGAAATGGGCGCACGACCATGCCGCCGAATACGGCGCGGACCCCGGCAAGCTGGTGCTGATGGGTCATTCTGCCGGTGCCTACAACGCCGCGATGCTGGCGCTGGACCCGGTGTATCTCCAGGCTGCCGGCGTGAACCGTGCCTGGGTGCGCGGCATGATCGGACTCGCCGGGCCCTATGATTTTCTGCCGATTACCGATCCGATATTGCAGACCATCTTCGGGCCTGCAGATCAGTGGCCGCTGACGCAGCCTATCCACTACGTCGATGGCCGGCAGCCGCCGATGCTGCTCATCGCGGGCGATGATGACAACATCGTCTACGTCAAAAATACCCGCAACCTGTATCGCCGCATCATTGAAAGCGGCGGCAAGGCAAAAGAGGTGATCTACCCGGGACTCGGCCACATCCAGATCGTTGCGCGGCTCTCCACCTGGCTGCCGGGCCATGCCAATCTGATGATGCAAATTACAGAATTCGTAGATGCAGTGACCGCTGCTGCAGCACCGGCGAAGGACTTGACCGCGAAGTGATACTGCGAACAAGCCGTGGTCGGTGCAATGGTGACGCTGCCAGGTCTGCCTGACTGCATCATGTCCATTTTCCTCAAGCCCTTCGCCCGTACGTGAAGGCGCTCAAGCCCGGTTCATCAGCAGACTGCCCTCAATCGGCACAAAGCTTGATGCCGAGTGGATCAGCGACGCCGCCGTCAGCTGCGCCACGCCATACACCTCGGCCTTGATGCTGTAACGGCTTCGCACACGATCCAGTAGCAGATCAAAGTCACCGTCGCCGGAAACCAGCACCACGGTGTCGACCCCAGCGGCCTGCTCCATCACATCCAGCGTGATGCCCACATCCCAATCACCCTTGGCGCTGCCATCGGCGCGCTGGATGTAGGGCTTGAGCTTCACTTCAAAACCGATGGCGCGCAGGATGTTCTGAAACTGCTTCTGCTTTTCGTCGCCACGATCAATCGCGTAGGCCGTGGCCTTGACCAACTCGCGGTTCTGCGTGGCCGTGGCCCAGAACGCGTTGTAGTCAAAGTTGCGGCCAAAGGCTTGCTTCGTCGTGTAGTAGACGTTCTGCACATCGACGAAGATCGCAACTTTTTCCACGGCAGGAGTTTGCCTGCTCAAGTGATCGGCCGCACGCGAAACTTCTTGCCCTTGATCTTGCCTTCCTGCAGTTTCTTCAGCACCGTCTTGACCGCGCGCTTGTCCACCGCAACATAGGTGCGCGTATCAAACACGCTGATCTTGCCGACCGCTTCCTTGGCGATACCGACGTCGCCGGTCAACGCGCCGAGCAGGTCGCCGGGGCGCAGCTTGTCGCGACGGCCGGCGTCCACACACAGCGTGCTGACCGTGGCCTGCACCGGCCGGTCGGCCGGCAGCTTGGGCAATGACAGCCGCTCGACTGTGATCGTCGTGCCCAGACGTTCCTCGATGGCGGCGAGACGGGCGCGCTCACGTGCCGTGATCAGATGTAGCGCCAGGCCACTGTTGCCGGCGCGGCCGGTGCGGCCCACGCGATGCACATGCAGGTCCGCCTCCAGCGGCAACTCATAGCTGATCACCATCGCCAATTCCTTGATGTCGAGTCCGCGCGCGGCGATATCGGTCGCCACCAGCACGCGACAACTGCCGTTGGCGAAGCGCACCAGCACTTCGTCACGCTCGCGCTGTTCGATATTGCCGTGCAACGCCAGCACCGAGAAGCCGCGGAGAGCGAGCTTGCTCTCTACCTCCTGCGCATCCTTTTTGGTGTGGCAGAACACCAGCGCAGACTCCGGGCGGTGCTCGCTGAGCAGATGTGCCAGCGCATCAAAGCGATCATCCGCGGTCACTTCAAAAAAGCGCTGCTCGATTTGCGGCGCGCTGACCTCGGCATCAATGGTGATTTCCAGCGGACGTTTCTGCAGGCGGCGGCTGAGGCCGCGCACCGCGTCCGGGAACGTGGCGGAGAAAAACAGCGTCTGCCGCGACTTCGGTGTCTGTTCGACAATCGCGCGGCTGGCTTCCTCGAAGTCTGCATCCAGCATGCGGTCCGCCTCGTCCAGCACCAGCACGCGCAGGTCGTCGAGTTTCAGCGCGCCGGTTTCCAGATGTTGCTGCACGCGCCCGGCCATGCCGACGACGATGTGCGGATCATGCGCCAGCGAGGCCAGCTGCGGCCGCTTGGCGATGCCGCCGCTGAGGATGGTCAGCTTGATGTTGGGCAGGCAACGCGCCAGCCGGCGGATTTCCGCGGCGATCTGGTCCGCCAGCTCACGCGTCGGGCACAGCACCAGCGCCTGCGTCTTCAACAGCAACGGATCGATGCGCGACAGTAACCCCAGCCCATACGCCGCCGTCTTGCCGCTGCCGGTGCGTGCCTGGCCGATCACGTCGAGTCCGTCCAGCATCGGTGGCAGGCTCCTGGCCTGGATCGGCGTCATCTGCAGGTAGTTCAGCGACGCGATCGCCTGCAGCAGGGCGGGGTTCAGGGGCAGGCTGGAAAATGCTTGGGATTGGGGCTGGGGTTCCACGGGTTCATCTCACTTACGGAGCCGCTCTCGATGCAGGAGCGGGATTGTCATTGTGAGGGCTGGCCGATATTTTTGCCTGCGGATGTGAGCATATGTCACTCTGACCGAATCATGTCCATCGTCCTAACGTCTTTCGCCCGCACGCGCCTGTTCCCCAAGGATGGCCGGCTCAATGCCATTCAGGACATTACACCGGAATCCTTCGAGCGCCACCTCAATGAGCACGAGCCGCTAAAAGTTCTGGATGGCTACGCGCCGTTCTGCAAGCTGCACGTGCATCGCAACTGGACGTCCACGCGCTGCCTCACCGTGCCGATCACCGAGGACAACCGCCATCGGTTGCGCTCCGCTTACGAAGCCAGAACCAGGAGCGAACTGCCGGTGCTGGTGCGCTGGTTCGAAGGCGTCGAGCCGCCGGTTGCCAACTATCTCATCGTGATTCTCTACAGCCGCGAGCAGATGCAGAAGGAGGGCGAGCGCATCAATGCCGACTGGGGCATCGTCGGCTGCATGTATACCGAAGCACCAGAAGAAATCCCGATGGCGCCGATCACCATGATGCGCAATGCGCTCGGCGTGGAGGAGGGCGGCTCTGGCGTGGCGCTGGATCATGAAGCGTATCGGCGCGCTGTAGAGTTTTGGGAGAGCAATGCGAATTGGCAGCCGTAAACGTCTACGACAACGTCAGCCCTGGACAGCTTGAGAGTCCGCAGCGATGCGAGCCAGCTTCCTTCCGCCCCAAGACTTGCAGGATGTAGCGATTGCATCCAAGCGCTTGTAGTCAAAAAGCGCGGTTTATTCCTACTATTATCTAAAGTAAGACAAAAAACATTTGACTTACTTTTTATGAATGATGTTAAATGAATTAAACGTAGGAGGTTGTATGGACACGTACATGACGGTGAAGGGTCAGGTCGTCATCCCTTCCAGGGTGCGGCGCCAGCTTGGCGTGACCGAGGGCACGCGCATCCAGGTGGAGGTCGAGGAGGCCGAGAACCGCATCATCCTCACGCCGATCACGCGCGAATACATTCAGAAAATCCGCGGCAAGTACCGCGGCAAGGGCCTGCTGAAAGCGCTGGCTGCCGAAAAGAACCGCGAAAGAGATCGCTGAATGGCGCGCCGATCCAAAGCACTCGTGCTCGATTCGTGGGCTGTACTGGCTTATCTGGAGGACGAAGCGGCCGGGCAGGATGTGGCAAACCTGATTGCCGAAACTCATGAGGGCGGTCATCCGCTCTATATGTCCGTCGTCAATGCCGGAGAGGTCTGGTACATCCTGGCCCGCGAAATCTCCGAGGCCGAGGCCGACAGGGCGATTGCACAACTCCATCAGCTCGGCATCCAGTTTGTAGATGTGGCCTGGCCACAGACCAAAATCGCGGCAACTTTCAAGGTGAAGGGCAAGATGTCTTATGCCGACTGCTTTGCGGCGGCGCTGGCCAAAGAGAAGAAAACGGATTTGCTGACAGGGGACAAGGAGTTCAAGCAAGTGGAATCAGAGATAGGAATTCGATGGTTGTTGTAGATCGCAAGCCTTGTACGGCTCAATTTATTTCGAAGTCACCGAGTCGAAGGTCCATTGCGGTAAGCTCCATTCATGCAACGCGCGGCCTACTCCGACACTCTTGATGGGTTAGTTCAGAAAAGCGATGACGCCATCTTAGGCGCGCTCACGCGGCGGAGCGAATTCGCCGTTGAGGATACGCAACGCGCAGCTTGGATGTTTCAGATTGCGCACATAAAAAAGATTGCGCCGACGCTGAAGGATAAGTACGGGCCGGGCTCCGTTCATTTCGAGTACGACATCCCACGAATGGGGCGTCGCATTGATGTGCTGCTGATTCTTGGCGGTGTCATTTTTGTTTTGGAGTACAAAGTTGGCGAGACGCGATTTGCCGCGCATGCTCTCGACCAGGTCGTGGACTACGCCCTAGACCTTAAAAACTTTCACGAGACCAGCCACCGCGCTGTGATTGCACCCGTGCTCATCGCCACAGATGCCAGCGAGATTCAAAACACGATGGTCGTCGAGAGCAAAAACGATCGTGTACTTGCGGCCCTGCAAACCAATGCGAATGGATTGGAAGCAGTAATCCACTGCGTGCTTGCCGCCTATCCGTCTGAGCAACTTGTACTCGAGCACTGGCAGCAAGGTCGCTATCACCCGACGCCCACCATTATTGAGGCGGCCACCGCGCTGTACATGGGCCACAACGTAGAAGACATTTCCCGCGGCGACGCAGGTGTCGTAAACCTCGCCGAAACCAGCCAGCGGCTGGAGCAGATTATTGCAGAGAGTCGGGCTACCCAGCGCAAATCCATTTGTTTTGTTACGGGAGTGCCCGGCGCCGGCAAAACTTTGGTGGGGCTGAATATTGCTACTCGCCACATTGAACCCAATAGCGATCTTTACAGTGTCTACCTGTCGGGCAACGGTCCACTAGTCAAAATTCTGCACGAAGCTCTCGCTCGTGACCGCGTAATTCAAGCCAAACGCAAGGGAGAGCCGACTAAGAAGGGTGAAGCCAAAAGCCAGGTCAAAGCATTTATTCAGAACGTTCACCATTTTCGCGATGAAGGCCTAAAGGATCGTTCTAGGCCGCCAATCGAACACGTGGCGCTCTTCGATGAAGCGCAGCGCGCCTGGGACCTCCAGCAAACCGCTAGCTTCATGCAGCGAAAAAAAGGACATGCTGGCTTCAATCAGTCAGAAGCCGCTTTTCTAATCTCGTGCATGAACCGACACGCCGACTGGGCGGTGATTGTGTGCTTGGTAGGTGGCGGGCAGGAAATCAATACCGGCGAAGCCGGTATTGGCGGATGGCTCGATGCAGTTCGCGATGGCTACCCCGATTGGCAGGTCTATGCGTCGCCTAATCTCAACGAACGTGAATATCAGGCCGCTGAGCACTTGCAGCAATTGGCGCCCCAGGGGCGCGTGCACTTCCATCCCGAATTACACTTGTCGGTGTCGATGCGCTCGTTTCGTGCGGAATCCGTTAGTGCCTGGGTTAAGGCCGTACTTGATGGTGAGGCCGACATTGCGCGTGAGTTTTATGCTCAATTTCACGACAAGTATCCAATTGTTCTGACCCGAAACCTTGCAGATGCGAAAGCCTGGACGCGGTCTCAAGCCCGTGGTTCGGAACGCTATGGCCTCGTGGTCTCCAGTCAGGCTCAGCGCCTTAAACCCTACGCGATTGATGTGCGATCGCCGATGGATCCCGTTCATTGGTTTTTGAACGGCAAGGACGACGTTCGCAGCAGCTTCTATCTAGAGGACGTCGCTACTGAATTTCACGTCCAAGGGCTTGAACTCGACTGGACCTGTGTGGCGTGGGATGCCGATTTTCGGCGTGGCGCTCAGAGCTGGGAACACTTTAGTTTTCGTGGGAGCCGCTGGCAGCGCATCCGTCAGACACATTCCCAGCGCTTTCAACTCAATGCGTATCGAGTTCTGCTGACGCGGGCCCGCCAAGGCATGGCGATCTTAGTGCCCCAAGGCGACCGCCAGGATCCGACCAGAGATCCAAGATTTTACGATCACACCTTCAATTATCTCCGCGACCTGGGAGTCGCCGAACTGTAGCCGGCGCAGCGTAAATCTGCGGCGGCTAAATCCCAACGATTACTAAATAAATGCGTGCATGGCCCCTTTCATTCCTAAGCGCTAAATAATTTAAACTTGGCCCCTTTAATTCTTTTGATTCTAACCGGCTGTTTTTCAGCTGAGCGATTCAAAATAATTTTCTTCGATGACCTGAGTTCCAATAAGTCGTGCGCATGCATGCGGCGCGCTCTTGAAAGCTTCCGCCAAAGCATCCAATAGAATGGCCTTGTCTTGTGCGGTGCCACTCCATTCGTCAGAGATGCGAAGCGCAACGGCGTTGGCCCAATCATCTGTGTTAGGCGTCATTACTTACTTCACGTTTTGATGAGCAATCGGTAGTTGAATCTGTGTATGTGCGATTGCAGCACTTGGAAACTCGTCCGTGTCGAGCATTGATGCGAAGATTTCCGCAGCTATTTTTGATTCAAAGAAGGCAAGCTCTCCTGTATAGGGATTCGAAATCAACTCTTCTTCGTCTGCGTTATAGATGAACCAGACGCTGCAGTTGTTCGAAGATTTAAGTCGCCGAGTCGGCGGAATTATCATGGGGAATCAAGCGATGTAGGGGGGGGGTGTGGTGTCGTCTTGTCGAAGTTTTTTGCCATCCAGAGACAGTTTTCTGCGAGTACACGATTTTTGTCAGTCCACGCCACGAATATTTCTTTAGGATTGCTAAACAATTCCAAGATATGGACTTGGCCGTTCGAGTAATCGAGCACAACGATTATGTTGTTCATTGTCGTCCCACTTATAAGTGCGGGCTGATCTTTGATCAGATCTTGCTGTGAAGGCAAGAAGAGACAGCAGCTATCCTTTCTGGCGCAGTGCTTCGTATTTTCCGGTGCCAAGAAAGCGGACTAGGCCCATGTCGCGGAGAAGTTGTAACTGCTGGCGGAGTTTCGCGCGAATATTCCTGTTATTGGGAAAGAGTCGTGCTAACTCATTTTCATGTTGATAAACGTCACCAAGCGTGAACTCGCGTTTTCCCAAACGTTCTACTGTTCCAAGTGTAACTGCCAGCCAGCCCCGCGCTCGCGGAGCAACTTCATCGAGAGCGGCAGTTTGTTCCCACGCAGTACGGATTGTCTTGCGAGGCAGCTCAATAGAATTCTCGACACAGGCAATTAGGGCTGTGGAGGGGATAAGTCCCAAATTCAGATTGCAGCCCACCCACCCTGCTCGGCGTGCGTTAGGACTCAGTGGCGGGCGTTTTATGATGATTGGCTCAACGAGAAAGCGCCTCGGCAGTACCTTTAGGTGAGTGACCACGAAAGGCATTTGATAACGCAATAAGAAAAGATTCGGCTGCCGATCTTCTCGGATTGCCGCAATCATCGAACCGTACGCACCGTCCGTGATTATTTTCCCGAAATCTTTCTTGCGACTCTTTAACTCGAAACCAGAATCACACTTTTTGCACCTGAAATCTAATACGCGTGTGTTGTTCGGTGTTCTATTGAGAACAGATCCGCAGGCAGGGCAAAAGCCGTTTTGGGCAATCCAGCCTTCCGTATTGACTCGAGCACGTTGGGAATTGCTGCGGTATTCGACGGGAGCCTTGGACATAGATGAATCATGCCTGATTTGATGAAAGAATCGAAACCACTATCGATGGTGGTCAGTGCTATCCAAATAAGAAAGGCGAGCATTGCTCGCCTTTCTTGTGCCTCATTGAGTTTTTACATCAATCCCAATTCAACGCACCACCCGTCTGATACTCCGTCACGCGCGTCTCAAAGAAATTCTTTTCTTTCTTCAGGTCCATGACCTCGCTCATCCACGGGAACGGGTTTTCCGCGCCGGGGTAGAGTTGTTTGAGGCCGATCTGTGAGCAGCGGCGGTTGGCGACGAACTTGAGGTATTCGTTGAACTGATTGGCGTTGAGGCCGAGCACGCCGCGCGGCATGGTGTCGTGGGCGTAGCGGATTTCGAGGTCGGTGGCGCCGGCGATCATGTCGAGCATTTCCTGCTGGAACTTGGCGGTCCACAGGTGCGGGTTTTCGATCTTGATCTGGTTGATGACATCGATGCCGAAGTTCATGTGCATGGACTCGTCGCGCATGATGTACTGAATCTGCTCGGAGATGCCGACCATCTTGTTGCGGCGGCCGAAGCTGAGCAGTTGCACAAAGCCGACGTAGAAGAACAGGCCCTCGAACACGACGTAGAACGCAATCAGGTCGCGCAGCAGGCGCTGGTCCATCTCCGGCGTGCCGGTGTGAAAATCAGGATCGGCGAGGCTCTGCGTGTACGGCAGGCTCCACGCGGCCTTGTCGTGGATCGACGGAATCTCACGGTACATGTTGAACACTTCGGCTTCGTCGAGGCCGAGTGATTCAATGCAGTACTGATACGCGTGCGTGTGGATCGCTTCCTCGAACGCTTGGCGCAGCAGGTACTGGCGGCACTCGGGGTTGGTCAGGTGCTTGTAGACCGCGAGCACCAGGTTGTTAGCGACCAGTGAGTCGGCGGTGCTGAAGAAGCCGAGGCTGCGCTTGATGATGGTGCGCTCGTCCTCGGTCAGGCCATTCGGGTCCTGCCACAGGGCGATGTCCGCGGACATGTTGATTTCCTGCGGCATCCAGTGGTTGTTGCAGGCCGACAGATACTTGTCCCAGGCCCACTTGTACTTGAAGGGCACGAGCTGGTTGAGATCGGCGCGGCAGTTGATGATCTTCTTGTCGTCGACCTGGATACGTCGCGCGCCCATGGTCAGGTCTTCGAGGCCGGTGGCGCCGGCGACGGGTACGCGTGCCGCGGCAACGACGGCCGGGTGTGCGGCGCGCGCCGGCGCAGTGGGCTGTGCGGCCGGGGCTGGTGTGCTGCTGTCTTCCCATTCCAACATGTCTGTTCTCCTGTCTTTTTTAGACCGCCAGAAAGCGAGTCTGTTTAATGTTTCTTAGCTCCGGCGCGCCTGCGGCGCCAAGCGAGACTCCCGCACCCGTTGTGTTGGTTC
>JBOICK010000112.1:0-6578 GCA_050739895.1 Stenotrophobium sp. | reverse complement strand
GTCCCAGCTTGCGCAGCGTCGGTATGCTGGCGCTGGGACGCTTGCCGTCAGCGAGCAGCGTGAGGACGGTCCTATTGATCTGGATTGCCCTGGCTGCCTTTGTAGCGCTGCCGTGGCGTTTGATGGCCGCTTTGGCGGCGTCTTGTACGATGCTCATGGCCGTATTATTGGCACACAAAGAAAATGGTTGCAAGTAGCGTTTCGGTATGCAACACTCTTGGCCTGCGCAATTTATTCATCAGGAACGCCCATGTCCACCAAATCCACGCCAGTTCGCATTTACTACGTCCCCGCCATGACGCAGCCCGAGCAGATCGTCCGCGCCGCGAGCGCCGCAGCGGCCGATCGCATTGCCAAGGGTCCTGTTCGCGCGCACGTCGCTACCCAAGACGAGCTCGTGGCCGCCGTCGGTCGAGGACTCAAGATTGTGGAGGCGGGCGTCGAGCCGCCGGTGGCAGTGTGAACTTCGCGACCCACAATCTCCACGGCTCCGCTGCCTGGGCCTTCATGGCCGGGCGCGAGTATGCGCATGCTCGTGACTGGATGGCTGCGGCGCGCAGGAATCGCGACAAGGGGAAGTTGCACCTGGCCAGCATGCGCGCGGCGGTGCGATGGGCGCGCGATTGCAATCATGCCGCGCTGCGGTATTTGAGGAATGCGAGGAGGGATGCATGAGCGCGCGCATAATTCCGGACGACGAGGATTATTACGCGGGCGGCACGACTCCGGCGCTGAGCCAGTCGATAGCGAATACGCTGCTGATGAAGAGCCCGCTTCACGCATGGTTAAATCATCCGCTGCTCGGCGCTCAGCCTCGCGCGCCTACCAAAGCGATGGACGAAGGCCAGCTCGTGCACACCCTCCTGCTCGGCAAAGGCGCCGCAGTGGAAATTGTGAACGCCGATAACTTCCGCACGAAGGCCGCGCAGGAAGTCCGCGACAATGCGATTGCGGCTGGCATGCTGCCGGTACTGCGTCGCGTGTACGACGAAGCGGCCACTGCAGTCGAAACGCTGCGCGCGAACATCGCGGCGTTCGGCATCAGCATCGATACCAATATGGCCGAGATCGCGATCGAATGGGAGGAACCTGGCGAGTTCGGGCCGGTCCTGTGTCGCGGCAAGATGGATCATGTGGACCTGGATCGCGGCGTGATCATCGATGTCAAGAAGGCCGAGAACGCGCACCCGAATCGTGTCGGCAGACTAATGACAGAATACGGCATGGATGTGCAGGCGTGCGCTTACCAGCGCGCGCTGTCCGCCCTACGCCCCGAACACGAAGGCCGCACCAGCATGCTGTTCGTGTTCTGCGAACTGTCGGCGCCGTATGCCGTCACGCCGGCGCAGGCTGACGGCGCGATGCGCACGCGCGGGGAGCATCGGTGGTTGCGGGCGGTGCGCACGTGGGAGCGGTGTTTGCGGGAGGACAAGTGGCCCGCGTACACCAGCACAATTGTAAGTGCTTCGCCGCCGCCGTGGTCGATGAGTGATGAGATATTGGAGGGATTAAATGAGTAATGCCGCAAGGATTTTCACAGACCAGCCCGCGGTCGCAGGCCCGACACCATTGCTATTCGGCCTAATTGGCCCAAGCGGTTCCGGCAAAACGTTCTCGGCGCTCCGGCTCGCTACTGGCATGCAGCGCGTCCTGCCGACTGATATCTATCTGATAGATACAGAGCACGGCCGCGCGAAGCACTACGCCAATTACTTCAAGTTCCGGCATGTGCCATTCGAGGCCCCGTTCTCACCGTTCGACTATATGGCAGCGGTCAAGCATTGCCTCGACAAAGGCGCAAAGATCATCATAATCGACAGCCTGTCGCACGAACATTCAGGCCAAGGCGGCTGCTTGGAATGGCACGAACAGGAAGTTCAACGGCTGATGAAGGCATGGAATGTCAACGAGGACAAGGCCAACATCCCCGCGTGGGCGAAGCCGAAGGCCGCTCGCCGACAACTGATCAATCTTCTGACTCAGGCCGACGCACACATTTTCGAATGTTTCAGGGCCAAGGATAAGATCAAAATCGGTGGCGGAAAGGTCGTGCAGCTCGGCTGGATGCCGGACGCCGGTGAGGAACATGTATTCGAGCTGGCGGCTAAGAGCCTGCTGCTGCCAGGTGCTGGCGGTGTGCCGACGTGGACGTCCGAGCAGCCAGGCGAGCGGATGATGATCAAGCTGCCGGAGTATTTCCGTACGATATTCAGCGGCAAGGACAGTAAACCGCTGGACGAGGACATTGGCCAGAAGCTGGCCGAGTGGGCTGCTGGCAGCGCGCCCGTAGCCCAGCCGACTGCGATGGCCGTCGCCGACATCGAGCATCACGTGGATGCGATGGGAGACGCGGCGACGCTGGCGGACCTGCAGATGGTCTTCGCTGCGGCTAAGGACGCTGCGGCAAAGGTACGCGACTCTGAAGCGCTCAAACGCTTTACGGCCGTGAAAGATTTGACCAAAAAAGAGCTGGCCGCTAAGGGCACCAAATCGGAAACCCCTGTCGGGGAGAATCTGTAATGACTGTTGTTCGCAAACCGTTGCCGGTCGCCAAGCCAGAGGACTTCGAGGGCGTCACGCTGATGCGATTGCGCACGGAATCGATCAAAGCGATTCGCCTAGTCGATATCACGCTGGACGGCACGCTCACCACCATCGGTGGCGGCAACGGCGCCGGGAAGAGCTCTCTGCTCGATTCGGTGAAATGGGTCATTGAGGGCAAGGAAGGCATGCAGTCGGCGCCCATCACAAACGGCAAGCAGGAGGGTTTCATCCTCGCTGACTTCGGGGACGGCAAGGACGTCAAGCTATCGGTTGAGCGCACCATCAAGCGGGTGGGAGATGATGACTTTACCGCTGCAGCCACCATCAGCATTCCAGGGCACGTGGCGCCCAGCCGCGTACAGGACTTCCTCGACAAACTCGCTGGCAAGATGTCGTTCGATCCGATGGCCTTAGATCGCATGAAGCCGGCCGAGCAATACGAGGCCATTCGCAAGCTGGTCGTCGGATTCGACTTCGCGAAGAACAAGCTCGCGTATGACCAGGCGTTCAAGCAGCGCACGGATGTCGGCCGCGACCAGAAACGCGAGCAGATTGCGGCAGATGCGATCGAGATCGGCAAGGACGCGCCGGCCGAGCACATCGACGAGGACGCCCTGACCAGCGAGCTTCAGGCGGCTGGCCAGAAGAATCTGGATATCCAGACGCGTACCGCGAATCGCTCCAAAGCCGTCGAGGCCGTCGAGCAGCATCGCGCAACGGCTGCCGGTGCGCCGGCAGAGATTGCGAAGATGAGCGCGGATTTGATTGATACCCGCGACCGCGCCATGCTGCGCATCAACGAGCAGATCAAGGCGCTGCAGGCACAGCTCCTCGCCGTCAGCTCCGAATGCGATGCCGATGTCGCGCGGCACACTAAAGGCATCACTGACGCGGCGGCCGAGGCGACAGCAAAGGCCGATGCGCTCCAGGCCAAGCTCGACGCCGCCGAGCCGCTGCCGCATCTGATCGATACCCAAGTGCTGACCGGCAAACTCGCCGACGGCCGCCGCGATAACCGTCAGCTCGCTGACTGGGAGAGTCAACGCGCGCGCAAGATCGCGCATCAGCGCGAAGCTGACAAGTTCGCAGCCGATGTCGAAGCCCTCGCCGCGGCCATCAGCGACCTGAAGTCTGAACGGCAGCAAGCGATCGAGAATGCCAAGTTGCCGGTCGAGGGGCTCGGATTCGGCGATGGCTTCATCACGCTGGGCAATGTGCCGTGGGAGCAGGCGAGCACTGGCATCAGAGTAGACGCCAGCACGGCGATCGCGATGGCCCTGAGCCCTCGCATCAAGGTTATCCTGGTACGGGACGGCAGCAACTTGGACACGAAGATGCGCGAGCGTATCCGCGAACGCGCAGCCGAGAAGGGATATCGGGTGCTGATGGAGGTCGTGGACGATACGGGCTCGACCAACGTGGTTATCTCCGACGGTGAGGTAGTGCCGAAATGAGCGATCAATGCAGCAGTGACATCGCCACCATCGCCTGCGACCTGAACGACAACCCCACCACCGCGCAGCTGCTGCTGGCCCTGGCGGCGGCGTGGAGATGCGGGCACGACCGTGGATTCGTGGACGGCTCTACAATGGCGACTGCGACCATAGACAGGGTGCAGCAGGCGATAGCCGGACCGCGCGCGAAAGTGCTGGCCGACGCCGAGCATGATGGGGCGGCCGCGAAGGCGCTGCCGTGAGCACCACCACCGACATCTGCCCGGTCTGCAATGGCTCGACCCGCATCCCCGCCACTGGCGAGCATAAGACCATCATGGCGACGTACGATGCTGTCACTGACACTTTCGCCTGCACCAACTGCGGAGCGCAAACGATGTCGTGCACGGCCACCGGGCGCGTGCCGCTGCGGGCGGATGGGACGGCGTGCAGGCATGAGTATCGCGGCACTCAGCTCGGTAACTGTTACTGGGGTTACACATGTCGCCACTGCGGCGATCACTACAGGATTGACTCGGGAGATTGAGCGATGAATCCACGCGTAATAGCTGATGTCACGCTCAAGTGCATCACTCTCTCCGGCAAAGCCATCCGTGCCGGCACGACCTACACTGCCTTAATGGTGTCTGACACCGACGGTCTCTTCGCCGTGGACGAGCGCTTCCCGGCCGTGCTGCCAGAACAGTGCGACGAAGGTGACGGCTGTGAAGCGCAGTGGGCCATTATCCACGTCCCCACGATGTGCCGCATCGATGACTACGAGCTTTGTCATGGACTCACGACGCAGGTACAAGCCATCGCTGCAGCCCAGGCTTTTTACCGCGAAGCCAAGGCACGCGGCTGGACGCTCGACAGCGAAGATACAAGCGAGATTACGCGTCCGCATAACGCAATGAGCGACGGCGACAAAATCGAATTCTGGAATGCCGTCGGAGGGAGAACCGTATGATCTCAGATGATCCAAATCGCGTCGCCGGTCCCGGTGAGCTGTGGAGCGATCACACGGATAGTGTTTTTACCGAGATGTGGGACAATGATCCCATAGAGTCGTTCACCTCCGATGAGGACAAGATCCGCGACCGTCTCTACGACTGGAACGAGAAGCCAAGGTTCAACTGGTGGGTTGTCGGGGCCGTCGCCATCATCCTGACCTGGCTTGCGTTGCTGGGGTGGTTGGCTGACGAGGTGGTGAGGGCGCTATGAGCAACGGAGGAACGAGCATGACCACGATACGCGACGCGATTGTGTCCCCGAGCGTCCTCGCCGACCGCTTGGCGCAGCTCAACGCACTGAGCCTTGCAAAAGGCGCACATGATAACTTCGAGTCCGGCCTATGCGCCATGGAAGCTGCCGCCTGGATCGCGGGTGAGCCGTGGAGCGATGACCCCACATGCGTCGATGTCGCCATTTCGGCCTTCATGCGCGGCTGGAACGATGGCTTACCGAGCGATGCGGACCGTGATCGGCTCCTCAAGCCCATCATTGCTCGAACCATCGGCACGCGCGGTAGCGATGCCTTAGCCAAGCGTCGCGGCTATCTGGCGCTGGATTGGCTCATTCGCGTGCATACCCCGCGCTGGCTGGATCTTGTGCCAGCGTTGCACTCGCACGCCACAGCCTTGCGCAATCTGGAAGAGATCGTTGATCTTGCCGGTGCTACAGCGGCCGGAACCTTGACGAAAGCGGCCAGGGCTGCGGCCAGGGCTGCGGCCTGGGATGCGGCCAGGGATGCGGCCGGGGATGCGGCCAGGGCTGCGGCCGGGGCTGCGGCCGGGGATGCGGCCTGGGAGGCGGCCGGGGCTGCGGCCTGGGATGCGGCCGGGGCTGCGGCCTGGGCTGCGGCCTGGGATGCGGCCACGGATGCGGCCAGGGCTGCGGCCTGGGATTTTCTTAAACCAACGGTTGAATGGCTGCAAGTATCGGCGACTGATCTTATCTATCGGATGATCGATCTTCAGGAGGCGGCATGAGCGACCTCAACGCAGCACAGCACGCCGCACAGGCCCACCACCAACAACGAGGCGCTATGACTTCCCTAATCGCATTCCACGGCGACGCCGCCGTCAAGGCAAAGTATCTCGACCGAGTGCGCATGCACGCTGCCGCCGACGAGATCATCCACGGCAAGTACTGGGAGAACGGCAAGGGCTGCGCTGTGGGTTGCACCGTTCATGGCTCATCGCACCTCGCCTACGAGAATGAGCTGGGCATCCCTATCATGCTCGCCAAGCTGGAGGATCGGCTTTTCGAGGGCCAAGCCAACGGCCGCAGCAAAGAGTTTCCAGAGCGGTTCCTTGCCGCGATCCAGGTCGGCGCCGATCTATCCTGCGTCGGTTGGAAGTTCCTGCACTGGCTGCTGACTGAGGAACTGGCGAGCCGTGATGATCCGCGCGTCGCAAAGCAGATCAAGCGTTGTGCGGACGTGCTCGTTCCATTGACCAAAGGCGAGCCGTGCGATCAGAAAGAAGCGCGCGCCGCCGCCGCCGCCGCCGCCGCCGCCAACGCCGCCTACGCCGCCAACGCCGCCTACGCCGCCAACGCCGCCTACTACGCCTACTACGCCTACTACGCCGCCAACGC
>JBOICK010000111.1:0-40679 GCA_050739895.1 Stenotrophobium sp. | reverse complement strand
AACAGGGAACGACTCATATCGATTCAAGCACAGGAATCCAGCAACCAATACCCCCAAATCCTAACCAACTTGGTGGGTCACTTTTCGATGCAAAAGCTGGGTCAGATTTAAGTGCACGCGGACAAGCTCGCCTGTCAATTGAGGGGTGAATGCCCTTCTTAACAAGAGAACGGGCGGCGTCGCGGTCAGCACGAGCTTTCTCTAGCGTGACCTCAGGGAATTTACCAATGGCGAACATATTGGCCTTGCCGCTGACTCGGTAGCGGTATCGCCAAAGCTTGCTGCTGTTGGGTTGGACTAGCAGAAACAGGCTGCCGCCGTCCTTAAGCCAGTAGGGTTTGTCCTTGGCCGACGCGGTCTCGACCTTCCTAGCCGTGAGTAAATTGGTTGCCATGTGTATATCGCCTCTGTATATGCACAAATATACACACTTTGGCGGCGGCTTGTGTCGGAATTGAATGGATCGCTATGGACAATATACTCTTATTAATAAGCTACTTAAAGACTACGATTGGATCGCCATGGAGTGCTCTGGACGTGTATAGTTATTATCGATCATGAGAATCATTTTTCGCACCATCTTTATGCTTTTAGCTGGGCCTGCCGGGGCTATCGCCGGCAATATCCCCGCATCTGTCCCCCCGATTGGGAGACCGGAACGACGGGATGACAGGGTGACTAGGCGCGACGCCAGCGATTCATGATCGACCAGACAAAAGATTTTGAACGGCGCGTATTCTAGCTTGGCGTCCCGTCGAAAGGGGATTTCGGGCAGGGAACTGTGACCTCTGCGGGTTCACGCCGGGCATACGCCGATCCGCCGCCACGCGCGCGTTTCCACTGCGTGGCGCCGGCGCACCATCCTCGATGCGGAGACGCCGGCCGGCTCAGGAAAGGTGCGTGATCGCCTTGCTTGCGGCGGCAGCGGGCAAGGCCGCCGGTCCCTGTGGCAGGCCGCTGTAGAGGTGTTCGCGCGTCAGCGGGTAAGGCAGCGAGCCATCCGGTTTCGGGCGTCCGGCCATGATCTGGTACAGCGAAATCCAGCCGCGCTCGAACGCATAGGCCGACGCTGCCATGTAGATCCGCCAGACCCGGTAGGATTTTTCGCCGACGTATTGGCGCGCGACCCTGGCGTTCTTGTCGAGGCGCTCGACCCAGTTCCATAGCGTTTTCGCATAGTGCGGGCGCAGGCATTCGACATCACGCGCTTCGAGACCGCAGTCCGAGAGTTCGTGCATCGCTTCGGCGACATGCACCAGTTCGCCGTCGGGGAAAACATAGCGATCAATGAAACTGCCGAAACCAGAACTCAACTTCTTGTCCTTCATGAAGGAAGTCGAAATGCCGTGGTTCAGCACCAGTCCGCCCGGCTCCAGCAAACGGTAAATCTTGCGGAAATAGACTGGCAGGTTTTTCCTGCCGACATGCTCGAACATGCCGATGCTGGCAATCTTGTCGAAGCGTTGCCGCTCATCCAGTTCGCGATAGTCGGCCAGGCGAACTTCGCACAGGTCTTCCAGTCCCAAATCGTGGATTCTCTGGCTGACAAATTCATGCTGATTGCGGCTGAGCGTAATGCCCACGCAGTGCGCGCCATAGTGTTGCGCGGCCCATAGGATCAGCCCGCCCCAGCCGCAGCCGATGTCGAGAAAGCGGTCGCCCGGTTTCAGACACAGCTTGCGGCAGATATGGTCCAGCTTCTGTTCCTGGGCGCGGTCCAGCGTATCCGCCGAGTCGCGAAAATAAGCGCAGGAATAGACCATGTTTTTGTCGAGCCACAAGGCATAAAAATCGTTCGATACGTCGTAGTGGAACTGGATCGCCTTGCGGTCCGAGCGGCGCGTATGCAAAGGACCCAGCCAAGCCGGCAGGTTTGAGCTGACGCCGATGTTCGCCATCCTCGCGCCAAGGACGACGATGTCTCGGATCTCGCCGATGATGTCGATCGTGCCTTCGACATAGGCGCGCGCCAGTTTTCCGGCGGACGGCGGCAGCAGTTGCAGCAGCGATGCCGGCTTTTTAAGGGCAATTGTGATCTTGGCGTCCTCGTGCCCGACCAGTCTGCCGTCCCAATAGCGCACTGCAATCGGCAGGGCCCTGCCCTGCCCCGGCCCGGTGTAGCCGAGCAGCATTGCCGTGCTGGCGGCAAGATCGGAAAGAACCGCGAACCGGTTGTTGTTTTTCATACATCCTCCGGCAACTCTCTCGAATGAGGTGCGGAGCAGGGCTTTTTGCGGCGATCTACAGCGCATCCCGTGAATGGTTAACAGGCATCGTCAAAAGCGCAGCCAGTGGAGAGCGATGCCGTCTCCGTCTTTCAACTTACTCAGATATCGCTTCGTGTCAAGGGGTTGGCGCACGCAAGACATGATCACGCAGCCGCGCCGGCCTGCGCCGCGGCCTTCATCATCGCGCGCGCCTTTTGCAGGGTTTCCTGCCATTCGGATTCAGGCACGGAATCGGCGACGATGCCGGCGGAGGCCTGCACATGCAGTTGGCTATCCTTGATCACCGCGGTGCGGATGGCGATGGCCATGTCCATGTTGCCGTCCCAGCCGAGATAGCCAACGGCGCCACCATAGATACCGCGCTTGACCGGCTCCAGTTCGTCGATGATTTCCATGGTGCGCACCTTGGGCGCGCCGGTCAGCGTGCCAGCCGGGAAAGTCGCCGCAAGCACGTCCATGGCATCCAGCCCGGGCTGCAGCCGGCCGCTGACGTTGGAGACGATGTGCATCACGTGCGAGTAGCGCTCGATCACCATGCGATCGGTGACGCGCACGCTACCCGCCTTCGCGACGCGGCCGACGTCGTTGCGGCCGAGGTCGATCAGCATCAGGTGCTCTGCGCGCTCCTTGGGATCGGCGAGCAGTTCGGCGGCCAGTGCTTCGTCTTCCTGCGGCGTCGCGCCACGCTTGCGAGTACCGGCTATGGGTCGCAGCGTGACTTCGCCATCCTGTATACGCACCAGAATTTCCGGCGACGAACCAACCACGTGATGGTCGTCGAGGTGCATACAATACAAATACGGTGACGGATTGAGCCGCCGGATCGCGCGGTACAGCGCCACCGGCTCGGCCGCGAACGGCGCGCTCAGGCGCTGGCCGATCTGCACCTGCATGGTGTCACCGGCGGCGATGTAGTCCTTGACCCGCGCCACGGCAGAGAGATATTGCGCATGCGGGAAACTCGTCGTGAACGGCAATTCCGGCAAGTCCTGCGGCGGCAGTTGCGTGCGCGGCAGCGCCGCCGGCTGTGCCAGCTGTGCCTCGATTTCATCCAGCCGCTTTTGTGCGCGCACAAGATCCGCGGCGTCAGCGGGATCGGCGTGCACCACCAGCGTCAGCGTCGCGCGCAGCGTGTCGAACACCGCCAGTTCATCGGCAACCATCAGCAGAATGTCCGGCGTACCCAGCGCATCCGGCTTCTGCATATGCGCGAGCTTGGGCTCGAAATAGCGCACGCAGTCGTAGCCGAAATAGCCGACCAGCCCGCCGGCGAAACGCGGCAGCGCCGGCTCCGGACGCACGCGCAGGCGCGCGGCGTAGGCACGCACCCAGGCGATGGGATCGGCGGATTCGAGTTGTTCGACCACCGCACCGTCGCGGTTCAGCGTGATGCGCTGGCCATGCACGCGCAGCACTTCGCGGCAAGGCAGGCCGATGAAGGAGTAACGGCCCCACTGTTCTCCGCCTTGCACCGATTCCAGCAGGAAGGAATACGGACGATTGCCGAGTTTGAGATAGGCGCCGACGGGGGTATCAAGATCGCCCGGCAGTTCGCGGATGACCGCAACGCGGTTGTACTGTGACGAGGACATGTGAGGCGTTTTCCTGGCTACACCGTTGCGACCCGCTCTGTGCGTTGGCTGCTGCGGTGTTGTGATTATTTAAATGATAAAATTTAAATTTAAATACAAATAATCACAGATGCCATCGCCATGACGGCAAGAGCGAGTGGCGCAGATCGGCAGCTTGAGGAGTCATCAGGCGCTCATTTTGCCGCAGCAATCGCCTCGCGCATAGCCCGGATCGTCGTGGCGTAATCCTTGGCGTTGAAAATCGCCGAACCGGCCACGAAGGTATCCGCACCGGCGGCGGCAATCTCGCCGATGTTGTCGACCTTGACGCCGCCGTCGATCTCCAGACGAATTTCGCGGCCACTGAGATCAATTAAAGAACGCGCCTCGCGCAGTTTATTCAGCGCTTCGGGGATGAAGCTCTGGCCACCGAAGCCGGGGTTCACCGACATGATCAGCACCATGTCGACCTTGTCCATCACATGACGCAGGCAGTCCAGCGGCGTTGCCGGGTTGAACACCAGTCCGCTCTTGCAGCCAGCGTCGCGGATCGCCTGCAGGCTGCGGTCGATATGGCGCGTCGCCTCGGGATGAAAGGTGATGTAGCTCGCGCCGGCCTTGGCGAATTCCTGTGCCAGCGCATCGACCGGCTCCACCATCAGGTGCACATCCAGCGGCGCGGTGATGCCGTATTTGCGCAGCGCCGCCGCCACTGCCGGGCCGAAGGTAAGGTTGGGCACGTAATGATTGTCCATCACGTCGAAGTGCACGATGTCAGCGCCGGCGGCGAGCACGCGCGTCACGTCCTCGCCCAGCCGCGCGAGGTCAGCGGAGAGGATGCTGGGGGCGATCAGCGGCTTGAGCGGGCTCTTGGACATGGCATCGGCGATGATTCGTAAGGCGCCTATTATCCATGCCTGTGGCGAAAATCGCTAAAATTCGCAGCCGCGCCCTTCGGCCTCCTCCGTAACCGGTTTCTCGATGACCACCGCCCTGCTCGAATCCAGCATCACCAGCCTGCCCCGCCTCCACCGTGGCAAGGTGCGCGACATCTATACGCTGGGCGATGAGCACATGCTGATCGTCACCTCCGACCGGCTCTCCGCCTTCGACGTCATCATGTCGCGGCCGATTCCAGGCAAGGGCGCTGTGCTGAACGCGGTGACGGAATTCTGGATGCGGAAATTCGCGCATCTCATTCCCAATCATTCCGCAGACGAGATTCGCCTCGCCGACTACCTGACGCGCGAGGAACTGGCGCAGTGCGAAGGCCGCGCCGTGGTGGTCAAGCGCCTCAAGGCGCTGCCGGTGGAGTGCGTCGCACGCGGCTACCTCATCGGCAGCGGCTGGAAGGATTACCAGAAAACCGGCGCGGTCTGCGGCATCCCGCTGCCCAAGGGTTTGCAGATTGCCGATCAGTTGCCGCAACCGATTTTCACGCCCGCCGACAAGGCGCCGGTCGGCCAGCACGACGAGAACATCAGTTTTGAGCAAGTCGAGAAGGCGGTCGGCAAGGACATCGCCGCACAACTGCGCGACATCACCTTGCGGATTTACCAGGAAGCCTCGGTCTACGCACGCGAGCGCGGCATCATCATCGCCGACACCAAGTTCGAATTTGGTCTCGACAAGAACGGCAAGCTGCACCTGATCGACGAAGTGCTGACGCCCGATTCCTCGCGCTTCTGGCCGGCCAGCACTTATCGCCCCGGCATCAGTCCGCCGAGCTTCGACAAGCAGTTCGTGCGCGACTATCTGGAGACGCTGGACTGGGACAAGAAAGCGCCCGGTCCCTGGCTGCCCGACGAGGTGGTGGAAAAAACTGCGGCCAACTACCGCGAGGCACAGCGCCTGCTGACCGGCGTCTGAACAAACCTGTATGAGCCTGATCTCCGCCGCGGTACTGCTGTTCCTGGTGATGGACCCGCTGGGCAACGTGCCGTTCTTCCTGTCCGCACTCAAGCAGGTGCCGGCGCGGCGCCAGCGTCACGTGATCCTGCGCGAGATGCTGTTTGCGCTGATCGCGCTGCTGCTGTTCCTGCTGCTGGGCGGCCACATGATGCGACTGCTCGGACTCTCAGAGCCGGCGCTGGGCGTGGCTGGCGGCGTGATCCTGATGCTGATCTCGCTGCGCATGGTGTTCCCGACGCCGGAAAAACCGCTGGAAGAGGACGTGCTGGACGAGCCGTTCATCGTGCCGCTGGCGATTCCCTACGTCGCCGGCCCGTCGTCGCTGGCGACGGTGCTGCTGCTGATGAGCCGCGAGCCGCAGCGCTGGCCGGAGTGGATACTGGCGGTGCTGCTGGCCTGGGCTGCGTGCCTGCCGATCATGCTGGCCAGCGCCGTGCTCAAGCGCTGGCTCGGCCAGCGGGGCCTGATCGCGATGGAACGGCTGATGGGCCTGGTATTGGTAACGATCGCGGTGGAAATGCTGATGACCGGCGTTGCACTGTTCTGGCACCAGCAATCCTGACCGCCGGGCGCGGCGATGCTGCTATCCTCGGAACATCCGTTGACCAAAGGAAACTGCCATGCAGATCAAGATCGAGATTGACGTCAAGCCCGAAGAACTGCGCCGCTTCCTCGGCCTGCCGGACATCTCCGGCTTGCAGGAGGAGATCATTGCCTTCCTGCGCGACAAAGTCGGTGCAGCCAGCGAATTCGATGCCGCGGGCTTCGTCAAATCCAACATCGAGACGCTGCGCAACTCCAGCGCCTGGAAAAACATCGTCAGCAAGGTCGGGCTGATGGATTCCGGCGTGGACGACACGCCGCCGGCACGGCGCAAATCGCGCACGCGAAAACCCGCGTCGGAGTAGCGCCACTCCAGACCACGCGCAGCAAGGCCGTCAGGCGGCCTTGCGCAGCGGCGCGGTCATGTCCTGCAGCAGACCGCGCCAGAGTTGGCCGCGCACTTGCTGATCGCGCACGAAACGCAGACGCGTTTCCGGCAACAGGTCGAACTGGTCGCGCAACAACTCGCCGGGCGTGCGTGCGCGCCGCGCCACCGCCAGTCGCTCCGCCAGTGCAGCCCGCAAGCCGCGCAGGGCATCTGCCTCATGCACCGCAATCAGAGCGAATCCGTTGGCCGCGCTATCCACAAGCCTATGCATTTGTGCTCGATGAATCATTGCCTTTCTCCAATAAAAAAGGGCCAGGGTTTCCCCTGGCCCCAATGCAAAACGCATGCGCGTTTTGGCAGGGAGAAACTTAGGCAGCGGCCTTGATCGCTTTCTTGGTCTTGGCAGCGGCCTTCTTCACGGTCTTCTTGGCAACGGCAACCACTTCTTCCACTTCGCCGGTCAGCTTGGCGTTGATGGTTTCGTAGCCCTGCTTGAAAGTTTTCACCAGTTCGTCGCCGGTTTTTGTGACCAGGGTCACGGCGTCGTTGTAGGCGGCGACCACCAGGTCCTTGCCTTCCGGCAGGTAGGCGACCGGGTTGGCGGCAACGGTCTTGATACCGTCGGTCTTGGCTTTCTCGAAGCTGGTCTGCGCGGCGGCGAACAGTTCCTTGCCGGTCTCGACGTTGGCCTTCACCAGCGTCTGCACGGACTCGACCACGATGCTGTTGGCAGTCTTGAGGGTTTCAAAACCGGCCAGCACCACTTCCTGACCACGGGCGACCACTTCCTTGCCCTGGGCGACGATCGGCTCAACGCGGCCCTTCACATCATTCACAATTGTTTCGACGTTCATGTTGCACTCCATTATGTTATTGAAAAGGTTTAAATTTTCATCCAACATGCTGCAATGCAGCATTTGTTGCGGCGCATCATAATGAAGCCTGCATTAGTTGTCAATACTTTGCGCAGGCGAATCGCCAAATCCGGCTTCGATGCCGTTTCCGATGCGCCAGAAGCCCTGCCGGAATTCGGATTTTCGCAATGGCGCGTGGCGGTCCGCAGCTCAGACGATGCCCGACTTCGGGTATCTTCGCCGCATGAACAAGGGACTCTTCAATCGGCTGCACCACTGGCTGTGGCACCACAGCACCACCAGCACGCTGGAACGGCGACTGCTGCTGTTCGGGCGCTACCTCTACGCGCTGGGCCACGACCTCTTCGAGGGCCATCTGTCGATGCGTGCGATGGGGCTGGTTTACACCACCCTGCTGTCGCTGGTGCCGATCCTGGCGCTGGCGTTCTCGGTACTCAAGGCGCTGGGGGCGCACGATACGCTGGAACCGATGCTGCTGGAATTCCTGCGTCCGCTGGGCAGCCAGGCGCAGGATCTGACCAACACCATCCTCGGCTTCGTCGAGAAGATGAAAGTCGGCGTACTCGGTTCGCTCGGTGTGAGCCTGCTGCTGTATTCCTCGATTTCGCTGATCCAGAAAGTCGAAGAGAGCTTCAACTTCATCTGGCGCATTTCGCGGCCACGGCCGATCTCGCAGCGGATCAGCGATTACATCTCGGTGCTGATGGTTGGACCGCTGCTGGTGTTCTCGGCGATCGGCATCACCGCCACGGTTGCCAGCAGCAGCATGGTCGGCCGCATCATCGCGATCGAGCCGTTCGGCCTGCTCTACTACCTGCTGAGCAAGCTGCTGCCCTACCTGCTGATCGTCGGCGCGTTCACCTTCCTGTACAGCTTCGTGCCCAATACCCGCGTGCGCTGGCGCGCCGCGGCCGGCGGCGGCCTGTTCGCCGGCCTGCTGTGGCAATTCAGCAGCGTGCTGTTCGCGTCGTTCGTCGCCAGCGCCACCAATTACAACGCGATCTACTCCGGCTTTGCCATCGTCATCTTCCTGCTGATCTGGCTGGACCTGGGCTGGCTGATCCTGCTGACCGGCTGCCAGCTGGCGTTTTACCTGCAGCACCCGCAGCACCTCGCGCCGGAGCACGCGACGCCCGCGCTGTCGCCGCGCGGTGCCGAATTCCTCACCCTGATGATCATGGCGCTGGTCGGCCGGCGCTTCATCAACGGCGAACCGGGCTACACCCAGGATGAATTGGCGCAGACGCTGGAAGCACCGCCCGCGAACGTGGCGCAGACCGTGGATGTGCTTCTGAAACAGGGATTGCTGATTGAATCCGGCAAAAAACGCACGCGGCTGCTGCCGGGGCTGGACCTGGACTCCATTGCAATGTCGCGGCTGTGGCGTCTGGCACGCGCCGGCACCCAGCCGCTGCCGCACCCGCGCCTTCCGCCTGATCAGGCCGTGCTGCGACTGCTCGACGACAGCGAAGCGCGCTTCGAGGATGCACACGGCAACACCAGCCTGCGCAGCTTTATCATCGAGCAGGACTCCGCGCCCGCGTCGCCAGGCAAATAGCCCTTACCCACAACATTACGCCGCCCGCTGTTGATGGTTTACTGGATATTTCGTTATTTATTGTAGTATTAATATATTTTTATATTATAATATAAAACAATTATTCTCACGCGATCACCGACAGCGGGTGGCGCTTGAGGCCACGGCAGCGGCGAATTTTGACGTCGTGCTATCCGCTGCAGGCCGATTTACCTATGATCGCGTGTACCGCAGCGGTTGCGGCATCATCGCTCAAGGAAACCCATTCAATGACGCAGCAGCACGCCGCATCCGTGGACAAAATCTGGCTCAAGGAATATCCACCCGGCGTGCCTGCTGAAATTGATGCCGGCAGCTATGCATCACTGGCCGACCTGGTCGACCAGAGCATCCAAAAGTTCCGCAACCGCTGCGCCTATGAGTGCATGGGCGTGGCGCTGAGCTACGACGACCTCGACCGCTACAGTCAGGATTTCGCGTCCTATCTGCAAAACGTCCTCGGCCTCAACAAGGGCGACCGCGTGGCGCTGATGATGCCCAACCTGCTGCAATATCCGATCGCGCTGCTCGGCATCCTGCGCGCGGGACTGGTGGCGGTGAACGTGAATCCGCTGTACACGCCGCGCGAACTGGAGCATCAGCTCAAGGACAGCGGCGTGCTGGCCATCGTCATCGCCGAGAACTGCTGCCAGACGCTGCAGACCGTGCTGCCGAAATTGTCCCTGAAGAAAGTCATCACCACACAGATCGGCGACCTGCATCCTTTCCCGAAAAACCTGCTGGTCAACTGGGTGTTGAAGTACCGCAAAAAGCTGGTGCCGAAATGGCGCATCGCCAATACCATCGGGCTGCGCACGGCACTGGTGCGTGGCAAGGCACAGCCTTACAGCCGGCTGGCGCTGACGCATCAGGACACCGCGTTCCTGCAATACACCGGCGGCACTACCGGCCTGTCGAAGGGCGCGCAGCTGCTGCACGGCAACATCGTCGCCAACATCCTGCAGATGCGCGTGTGGATGACTCAGGAGATGACACCCGGCGCGGAGTGCATCGTCACTGCACTGCCGCTTTACCACATCTTTGCGCTGGCGCTGAACTGCCTGATGTTCCTGTCGATCGGCGCCAAGAATGTGCTGATCACCAACCCGCGTGACCTGCCTGGCTTCGTCGCCGAACTCAGAAAACACCGCGTCACTGCGTTCACCGGTGTCAACACCCTGTTCAACGGCCTGCTGCACACGCCGGGCTTCGAGAAACTGGATTTCAGTTCGCTCAAACTGGTGGTCGGCGGCGGTTCGGCCATACAGAAATCTGTGGCTCAGCACTGGCGCGAAGTCACCGGCAAAGCCCTGACCGAAGGCTACGGCCTCACCGAGACCTCGCCGGCAGTTTGTTTCACCCCGCTGACCAAGCCCGAATGGAACGGCTCCATCGGCGTGCCGCTGCCGTCCACACTGGTCAGCCTGCGCGATGACGACAACCGCACAGTGCCGCAGGGTCAGCCCGGAGAACTCTGCGTGCAAGGCCCGCAGGTGATGGCCGGTTATTGGCAGAAGCCGGAGGAAAACGCCAAGGTCTTCACCGTCGATGGCTATATCAAGACCGGCGACATCGCGGTGATGGACGCGCGCGGCGACATCACCATCGTCGACCGCAAGAAGGACATGATCCTGGTGTCCGGATTCAATGTTTATCCCAACGAGATCGAGAGCGTGGTGGCGCTGTGCCCCGGTGTGCTGGAGTGCGCCTGCATCGGCGTGCCGGACGAAAAAACCGGCGAGGCGGTGAAGGTGTTCGTGGTCAAAAAAGACCCGGACCTGAGCGCCGAAACCCTGCGCGAACACTGCAAGCGCGAACTCACCGGCTACAAGGTGCCCAAGTATTTCGCCTTCATCGAGGCACTGCCGAAAACGCCGGTCGGGAAAATCCTGCGCAAGGAATTGCGCGATACCTCAGTGAAAGTCTAGAAATAGCTCTTGCGGACGTTGTGCGCGAAGGCATCTGACGCGCCGCTACCGCGCAGCAGCCCGAAAGCGCTATTTCTCGACGAAAGCGCGCTCGATGACGTAATCGCCCGGCGTGCCGATATGCGGCGAGACGTGAAACCCGCGCGCATCGAGCAGATGGCAGGTATCCTTGAGCATGGTCGGGCTGCCGCACATCATCACGCGGTCGGTTTCGGGATTGAGCTGCGGCAGGCCGATGTCAGCGCAGAGCTTGCCGCTGTTGAACAGGTCCGTGAGCCGGCCCTGATTGCGGAACGGCTCGCGTGTCACCGTCGGGTAGTAGATCAGCTTGTCCCGCACCAGTTCACCGAGGAACTCGTGGTGTGGCAGTTCCTGCGTGATGTAGTCGTGATAGGCAAGGTCATTGACGCGGCGCACGCCATGCACCAGCACCACTTTCTCGAAACGCTCATAGACATCCGGATCGCGGATCAGGCTCATGAATGGCGCCAGTCCGGTGCCGGTGCCGAGCAGGTAGAGATGCTTGCCGGGCTTGAGATCGTCCAGCACCAGGGTGCCGGTGGGCTTGCGGCTGACGATGATCTGGTCGTCGACCTTGAGATGCTGCAAGCGCGAGGTCAGCGGGCCGTTGTCGACCTTGATGCTGAAGAACTCCAGCGTCTCCTCGTAATTGGCGCTGGCGATGCTGTAGGCACGCATCAGCGGCTTGCCGTTGACCGGCAGGCCGATCATGACGAAATGACCGTTGCGGAAACGCAGCGTGCTGTCACGCGTGGTGGTGAAGCTGAACAGCGTGTCGTTCCAGTGACGGACGGTCAGGACTTTTTCTGTGGCGAGGGCAACCATAGTCTTGCGGCAAACCAGTGCTGTTTGGTGGCGCGCATTCTAAAAGAACTGTTTGGCGGGTGGTATCGGCTGCACGGATTAATTCTATATATATGCAAAACCCGTCGGGTTCGACAACTCATCCATGGGCTTCGGGAAGGGCAATATTCATCTCCAGCACTTCCAGCCCGTCCTCGCGCTGCACGTTGACGTTGACCGCGTTATCCGATACCGGCACGTACTTGCGCACCACCGCGAGGATTTCCTCGCGCAGGCGTGGCAGGTAGCTGGGGCCGTTGGCGCGTCCGGCGCGCTGGTGGGCGACCACGACCTTGAGCCGGTCCTTGGCCAGCGACGCCGTGTTCTTGGGTTCAGAGCGCAGAAACTTGAGCCAGTCCATGAGCGATTCCTCAAGATCCAAACAGGCGGCCGAAGAGACTTTTCTTCTCGACGGTCATGAAACGGTGTTCGCGGCTGTCGCCGAGAAAGCGCGCGACCAGATCGTCGTAAGCCAGCCCGGCGTCGCTGTCGTGATTGGCGATCACCGGCGTGCCGGCGTTGCTGGAAGTCAGCACCGCCATCGATTCCGGAATCACGCCGAGCAGCGGGATCGCGAGAATCTCGCGCACATCATCCACCGACAGCATTTCGCCCTTCTGCACACGCAGCGGGTTGTAGCGCGTCAGCACCAGGTGCTCGCGCACGCGGCCGTCGCCCTTCTCGGCATGGCGCGTCTTGCTCGAAAGTATCCCGAGCACGCGATCGGAGTCGCGCACCGACGACACTTCCGGATTCGTCACCACCAGAGCTTCATCGGCAAAGTACATCGCCAGATGCGCGCCGCGCTCGATGCCGGCCGGCGAGTCGCAGATGATGTAATCGAATTCCTGCGCCAGTTCGTTGAGTACGCGCTCGACGCCGTCCTGGGTCAGCGCATCCTTGTCGCGCGTCTGGCTAGCGGCGAGGATGAACAGCTTTTCGTTCGCCTTGTCCTTGATCAGCGCCTGACGCAACGTCGCCTCGCCCTGGATCACGTTGACGAAGTCGAATACCACGCGACGCTCGCAACCCATGATCAGGTCGAGATTGCGCAAGCCCACATCGAAGTCGATCACCACGGTCTTGTGCCCGCGCTGGGCCAGGCCGGTGGCGAAGGACGCACTGGTGGTGGTCTTGCCCACACCGCCCTTGCCTGAAGTCACCACAACAATTTTCGCCACAAAAATATCCTCGGTTTGCTACCAATCCAGCCGGCTCAGCTTGAGCCGGCCATCCAATAAATAAGCCTGCGCCGGTTTGCCGCGCAGTTCGCCCTGCATCTGGTCGGCCACCGCGTAAGTGCCGGCGATGGCGACCAGATCCGCCTCGAAACGATGACAGAAAATCCGCGCCTGCGTGTTACCGCGCGCGCCGGCGATGGCGCGCCCGCGCAGTGTTCCATAAACATGCACACAGCCATCGGCGATGACTTCCGCGCCGGGGCTGACGGTGCTGGTGATTACCAGGTCCGCATCCTCGGCATAGATCTGCTGGCCGGAACGCACCGGCTCGGTGATGATGCGCGCCATCTTGTACACCGGCGTGGCCGGCTTCGCAGCCGTTGTCGCTGCGGCCGGCGCAGCCGTGGTACTCGCGCGCGTTGATTTGGCACCGGTATCGGCCGGCAAAATCGGCAAGCCCCAGGCGCCGGCCGATTCGCGCAGCGGGCCATCCGCAACGCCGACCGGCTGCATGCCAACCGATTTGAGGCTGGCGATGATGCCGCCGAGGTCAGTCGGCGCATCGGCCTCGAGAATCACCGGCATGCCGATGACCGCCTGCGGCATCTGCCGCGCGAATTCCCGCAACTGCGCGTCGATGGCGGCGATATCCGCGACCACTACCCGCACCCGCGTCAGGGAGAGCATGCGTCCCTTGAATTCGAGGGCTTTCTTCACGTTTGGCATCGGTGTCGGCGGTTGGCGATGGCGTGATTTTATCACTACATTTGCATAAATGACGCGATATTTTATATACGCGCTCGCTGCGCGACCCAGACCAGCGGGTGGCGGCTTGTGCGGCCGCATCGGGGCGGGCACACTGCCCGCGCCCTCCTTATGGATTTCCCCATGACCACCACCATCGAGTTCTTCTGGGAACCCGGCAGTCCCTACACCTATCTCGCCGCCACCCAGGTTGAGCGCATCGCCAGTGAAGCCGGCGCAAAAATCGCGTGGAAACCGTTCCTGCTCGGCAAGGTGTTCGAGACGCGCGGCATGAAACTGCCGGCCTCGATTCCGACCAAGGCGGCATACATGTTCAAGGATATTGCACGCTGGGCGCAGCTCTACCAGGTGCCGATCACCATGCCCAGGGTGTTCCCGGTGCACAGCCTGCTCGCCAGCCGCGCCGCCATCGCCGCCGCGCAACTCGGCCACGAAGCCGCCGCCGCGCGCGCCGTGCTGCACGCCTACTGGGGCGAAGGCCGCGACATCTCGCAGGCCGAGGTACTCGCCGCCGCCTTCACCCAGGCCGGACTCGATGCCGCCGCAATCATGGCGCGCGCGCAGGAGCAGAGCGTGAAGGATCAACTCAAGGAAAATACGGAGGAGGCGATCAAGCGCGGCGTGTTCGGCGCACCGAGCATGTTCGTCGGCGAAGCGATGTTCTGGGGCAACGACCGGCTCGACCTGCTCAAGCTCACGCTGCAAGGCAAGATCAAGGCTTGAAAGCACAGACCAAGCGCCATGAAAGTGCTTGAGCCACAACTCGTCGATTCGAAGAAGCGCAATTGTTATTGCTTCATGTGGCACGAAGCACGTGACCTGATGGAAAGGCAAAATTTCGTCTATGGTTACTGCGCATTTTGTGGTGTGTGCGGAGCACCCGGACACGCGCGTTCAGAACATCCATATGAAGGTGGATGGTGCGATGAATGCTGGGAAAAACGCGAGCTTCGTAGGGTGGGTTAGCGTTGCTTTTACGCGTAACCCACCGCGTCCGCCGCGTCGCGAAAGGTGGGTTACGCTGCGCTAACCCACCCTACAAAAATACAAGACCGCTCTTAACATACGATTTTCAGAGCCTGCCACCGTGACCAACCGCTCCAGCCATTCCGAATTCCTCAGCGTCCGCGGCCTGCGCTACCACGTGCGCCGCTGGGGCGATGCGGCGGCGCCGATGATTTTTATCGGCCACGGCTGGCTGGATGTTTCTGCCACCTTCGAGCCGCTGGCGCAGGCGCTGCTGCCGCGGTTCCAGGTGCTGGCGCCGGACTGGCGCGGCTTCGGTCACACGCAATGGCCGCAAGACGGCTACTGGTTCCACGACTATGTCGCCGATCTTGAAGTGATCCTCGATCACTACGCGCCGGATACTGCAATCGATCTGGTCGGCCACAGCATGGGCGCGCAGATCATGAGTCTCTACGCCGGGCTGCGGCCGCAGCGCGTGCGCAGGCTGGCCTGTCTCGACGGATTGTTCCTGCCCGACATGGCCCCGACGCTGGCGCCCAAGCGTTTCCGCGGCTGGCTTGATGAACTGAAAAATCCGCCGCAGCAGAAAACCTATCCATCGTTCGAGGAACTGGCGCGCCGTGTACGCAAGCAGCATCCGCAACTGAGCGAAGAGCGCGCGCTGTTCGTCGCGCATTGCTGGGGTCGCGCGGACGGCCACGGCGTGATCTCGCTGTGCGCCGATCCCAGGCACCGCATGCGTGGTCCCGGCCTCTACCGCGCCGCCGAGAGCATGGAAATCTGGAAACAGATTACCGCGCCAACGCTGTTCCTCGACGCCGGCGATTCGCAGTTCGCGCACGCGATTCCGGCGGAGGAAACGCGGCAGCGTCGCGCCAGCTTCCGCGAACACCGCGAAGCGGTGGTGCCAAATGCCGGCCACATGCTGCACTTCGACGCACCGGTCGAAACCGCGCGCCAGATCGCGGAATTTCTGGCACGCTAGGCCACATGAAAGACGACGCACGCAAGGTCTGCATGGTGATCGGCGCCGGGCCGGGCATCGGCCAGGCGGTGGCTTTCGCTTTCGCCCACGAGGGCTTCGACGTGGCATTGGTCGCGCGCCGGCCCGAGCGCCTGGCGGAGGCCGCCGCGCTCATCCGCAGCAAAACCGGTCGTGTGGTCCGCGCCTACGGCGCCGATGCCGGCGACGAGCAATCGCTCAAGTCCGCCTTCACCCGCGTGCGCCGCGGCATGGGTGAAATCGAGGTGATGGTCTACAACGTCGCAGCCACCGAAGCGGCGCGCCCGACCACGCTGCCGGTGTCGCAGTTGATGGACGAATTCCGCGTCAATGTCGCCGGCGCGCTGGTCGCGGCGTGCGAGGCAGCGCGCACCATGCGCAAGAACCAGCGCGGCACGCTGCTGTTCACCGGCGGCAGCTTCGCGTTCGAGCCGGCCACCGACTACGCCTCGCTGTCGCTGGGCAAGGCGGCGCTGCGCAACCTGACGTTTTCGCTGGCGCAGGAACTGGGCGCTGACGGCATCCACGTCGCCACCGTCACGGTCTACGGTTTCGTGCAGTCCAACACGCGCTTTGACCCGCACCGCATCGCCCAGGCCTACGTGCAGTTGCAGCGCCAGCCCAAGGGCCATTTCGACCTGGAAACCGTTTACAAATGAGCCGCCCGCTGTTGGTTCAAACCGCTTGATATTCTTTATAATTTATTTACTATTTATAAAAATATCTAATAATATAAAACAATCTCCAGACTCCAGCCCGCGACAGCGGGTGACGCGAAAACCTCATGAATTCCGCCTTTCCGCTGGTCCGCGACATTGCCGCCCTCAAGAGCCGCCACTACGACCTGCTGGTGATCGGCGGCGGCATCTACGGCGCGTGGACCGCCTACGATGCGGCGCGGCGCGGCCTGTCGGTGGCGCTGGTGGAGAAGAATGACTGGGCCAGTGGCACCTCGTCGGCGTCGAGCAAGCTGATCCACGGCGGCCTGCGCTACCTGGAACATTACGAATTCGCGCTGGTGCGCCATTCGCTGCGCGAGCGCCGCACGCTGTCGCGCATCGCGCCGCACCTGGTGCGGCCGCTCAACTTCATCCTGCCGGTGTGGAAAGGCCCGCGCGCGGGCATGGTCACGCTCGCCGCCGGGCTGACGCTGTACGACCTGCTCGCCGCCGGTGATCAGCCGGTGCCGCGGCACAAGCGCTACCGGCGCGAACGGCTGCTCAACGACTATCCGTATATCGATCCCGACAAACTGCTCGGCGGTTTCCGCTACGGCGACTGCCAGGAAGACGACGCGCGCATGGTGATGACGGTGGTCGCGGCGGCGCAGGCGGCCGGCGCAACGGTCTGCAATCGAGTCGGCGCGGAAGAAATCCTGATGCGCGCCGGCACCGCCTGCGGCGCCCGCGTGCAGGACGGCATCAGCGGCGAGCGCTTCGATCTGCACGCCGCCGTCGTGGTCAACGCCGCCGGTCCGTGGGCGCGGCAACTGCTGGGTGCGCAGGCGCCGAAAGTGCGTCTGATCAAGGGCACGCATCTGATCCTGCCGGCCATCGCCGGCAACCGCAATGCCTTCCTGCTCACTGCCAACGACGGCCGCGTGTTCTTCGTCATTCCCTGGTACGGCCGCACGCTGGTCGGCACCACCGAGAAGGAACTCACTGACCCCGCCGATGCAGTACCGACACCCGATGAAATCAGTTATCTCATCGCCGGCGTCAAGAGCGGCCTGCCGGGCCTGGGCTGGACCGAAGCTGACGTCATCGCTGCGTTTTCCGGCGTGCGCACTCTGCAGGCCGAGGACACCAACAATCTCGCCGCGGTCTCGCGTGAATTCGACGTGCTCGAACCGCAGTCGCGGCTGATCATGCCGATCGGCGGCAAGTTCACCACCTCGCGCTGCGATGCGGTGGAGATCGTCGATGCCGTGTATCGCTCGCTGGGCAAGCGCGCGCCACCGTCGACGACCCATCTGCATGTTTTACCCGGCGCACCCACGGACGAGTTCGAGCCCTGGCAAGCGGGCGCGATGAAGACGCTAGGCGGATTTGGCGTGGATGCGGAGAGCGCTCAGTGGCTGACGCTGCGTCATGGTACACGCGTGACGCGCATTATCGAATTACTGCAAGAACACTCCGAGTGGCGCCAGCGCATCCATGCCGAGGCGCCGTTCATCCGCGCCGAAGCGATTCTCGCCGTGCGCGACGAAATGGCGCTGTCGCTGGACGATGTCATCCGCCGCCGCATGCCGCTGTCGCTGCTCGTGCATGGTGCAGCAAACTGGCAGGCCGGGCTCGCCGAACTGGTGTCGGCGGAAATGCTGTACTCCGGAAAATCCTGATCGGCGCCTAAGTTCGCTACCAGACAGACGGGCCCTCTGGCCCGACCATCCGCGTAAACTTTTGTTGCACCTTGCACACCCGTCGGCGACACTCCCCGGACAAATACAACGTCCAGTGGAGAACCGTCATGCGACTCATCAGAGTCCTTCCTTTCGTTCTTGTTTCCCTGAGTCTCGCGGCATGTTCGCAGAATGATGGCCCGAACATCGCCAACGCCAACGGTTCGCCGGCCAAGAGCAATATCTATTCGCTGTTTGATCCGAACGCCGGCACCGTGCCGTTTCCGTTCGACGGATTGTTTGTCAACAGCAGCGGCAATCTCACCGGAACGCTGAACATTCCGAATGCACAGAATGCGCCGTTTGTGGCAAACGCCAACCTGCAGGATGGCTATTCCACCACGGCTTCCATCTTCACCGACTTTCTCGGCTTCGTGGATTTCAACACCACCGGCCCTGACCCGACGACGCACCTGCCCGGCCTGCTGATACTCGACAGCTCAACCGGAACTCCGCTGGTCGAAGGCACGGATTACAAATTGCAGCCCTCCACCGCCATCGACGACTCCACAGGCGGCACCGGCCTGCCGATCAATCAGACGCGCACACGCATCCTGATCGAACCGCTTAAACCGCTGAAAGCGTCCACCACCTATATCGTTGCGCTGACCATCGCACTCAAGAGCAAGGACGGTGTGCCGGTCGCCGCCAGCGATGCCTTCATCGTTGTGCGCTCGGCCACGCCAGTCACCGGTGCCAGCAGCGGCACCCAGGACACCGATCCAACCAACCCCGAATACGCGTATTTGCAGACGCTGACACCGGCGCAGAAGGGCACGCTGGAAGCACTGCGTTCGCAACTGATCCGCCCGGTCGTCGTGGGACTGGAGAACGGCGCGCACATTCCCGAACAGGCGATTGCACTGGCCTGGAGCTTCACCACTGAATCCACCACCAAGACCTTGCAGGCGGTAAATGACGCTGCGGTGGCGTCGCAGATGACCGTCGCCAATACCGGCAAGACGACCCAAGATTTTCTCGCTGCTGTGCCGCCGGTGGCCGACGTCTATGTCGGCACGGTCAAGCTGCCGTATTACCTCGCCGACAGCGGCGGCAATGTCCACTCGACCGCGCCGCTGAGCACCTATTGGAAGGCCGACCAGACCCAACCCGATCTCAACGCCAAGTTTCTCGGCAAAGTTCCCTGCGCGGCTTTCTCATCGGCATTCGTGCCCACGGCACCGTCAGGCGTGACGCAGGACCAGATCAAATCCACCACCGCCTGTTTCCCGGTTCCGGTCAAGCAGTCGGATGAAACCGTGCCGGTACTGGCCACCGTGCCCAATGCCAACAGCGGAAAGACCATGCCCGCCAACGGCTGGCCGGTCGTGATATTCCAGCACGGCATCACCGGCAACCGCTCGCAGATGCTGGCGATCGCACCGGCACTCGCCGCCGCCGGCATGGTCACCGTCGCCATGGACCTGCCACTGCACGGCATCGTCGACAAGACCAGCCCGCTCTACGACAACCAGCTGCTGGCCAGCGCCGCACCGAGCCTGATGACCGGCGAGCGCACCTTCGACCTTGACCTGGAGAACAACAGCACCAGCGCTCCAGGACCCTATGGCGCCATCGACCCCAGCGGCACCTGGTTCATCAACCTGCCCAGCCTGATCACCAGCCGCGACAATCTGCGCGAAGCGGCGGCGGACCTGATCAGCCTGAGCAAGACGCTGGGCAGCGCCGGCGCTGTCTTCCTGAATGCACCCGGTGGTTTCAAGATTGACCCGACACGGATTTATTACGTCGGCCATTCGCTCGGCGGCATTGTCGGCGGCACATTGCTTGGCGTGAACAGCGACATCAAGGCGGCAACGCTGGCCAATCCGGGCGGCGGCATCGCCAAGCTGCTCGATGCCTCGGTCAGCTTTGGCCCGATCATCGCCGCCGGCCTGCGAAGCAATGGTGTGATCGAAGGCACCGATACCTACGAGACTTTCCTGCGCTTCGCACAGACACTGGTGGACTCGGGCGACCCGATCAACTACGCCAGTACTGTTCTGGCCAAGCATCCGCTGCTGCTGCTCGAAGTCTGTGGCGACACCGTGGTGCCCAATGCAGCGCTGGCACCCGGTGGCAGCATCACTCAAACCAACGGCTGCACCACGCCGCTGGCCGAGGACAAGCTCACAATCAGCAGCTTCCTGGCCGGCACCGACCCGCTGATCGCCGCACTGGGTCTGACCCCAGCGACTCCGGGAGCCGCCCTGACGGTACCGATTGCGCAGCTGGCGCCCATCACCGGAGCAAATCTCGGCGTGGCCGTGCGTTTCAACGATGGCAACCACGGCTCGATCCTGAATCCGGCCGGCAGCGCCACCAACGCCGCCGTGACTTGCGAGATGCAACGCGAGACTGCCAGCTTCCTGGCGACCGGAGGGACCGCGCTACCCATCGGCGGTACCTGCCCGTAACCGCATCGAGGAGAAATAAAAATGACAAGCAAAAATATCCGCAATACGCTGCAACTGACAGCCATCAGCTGCGGCTGCCTGCTGAGCATGAACGCACAGGCTTTCAGCGATGATCTTCGCGGCGTCCATCTGGATCTGCAAAACAAGTTCAGTGTGGGCGCGGCCTGGCGCGTGCAATCACAAGACCCCGCGCTGATCGGCATCGGAAACGGCGGTCAGGCCTACTCGCTGAACAAGGACGATGGCGATCTGGCCTTCGACAAGGGCCAGATTGTCTCCAGCGTCGCCAAGCTGACTTCGGACATTACCTTGTCCAGGGGAAAATTCGGGCTGTTTGCCCGCGGCAGTGCCTTTTTCAACAACGAGTTGAACAACAAGAGCTTCTTCAATCCCGCGAATTACGGCGCCGGCAAGGCTGCGCCGATCAGTGAGTACAACCAGAAAAATCATGACGTGCAGGCACAGATCGGCAGAGGCGTGGACTGGCTCGACACCTATTTCTACGGCAGCATGCCGGTATTGAATCGCACGTTCAGTTTCAAGCTCGGGCGCCAGGTGCTGAACTGGGGCGAGTCGACATTCGTGCTCAACGGCATCAACAGCAATGAGGCACTGAATGCCAATCGTGCACGCGTGCCTGGCTTCGCCCTCAATGAAGTCATCATTCCCACACCGCTGGCATGGGCCTCACTCGGCCTGACCGACAACACCAGCATTGAAGGCTATTATCAGCTGCGCTGGCAGCGCACCATCATCGACGCCTCCGGTTCCTACTTCAGCACCAACGATTTCGCCGGCATCGGCGGCACCCGTGCCGACATCAGCTTTGGCCAGGCACCGGAAAACACACCGGGAATGACCGTCACCCGCGCCGGCGATCGCACGCCGAAAAACTCGGGGCAGTTCGGCGTCGCATTGCGCACTTTCCTGCCGTGGCTTAATTCAACGGATCTGGCGATATACGCCATGAACTATCACAGCCGTCTGCCGTTGTTCAGCGGCATCTCGACGCTGACGCCGCCACCGCCCAATGGCATCTCGGCCAGCAGTGCACGCTATTTCTCCGAATATCCGGAAAACATCCACCTCTACGGCCTGTCGTTCGACACCACCCTGCCCTGGGGTCTGGCGATGCAGGGCGAGTACAGCTACAAACAGGGACAGCCGATCCAGATCGATGCGGTTGAATTATTGCTCACGGGCCTTGGCGTGCCGAGCCAGATCGACCCGATCGCCGGCGATTCGGTCGGCAACAAGTACATTCGCGGCTGGCGCCGTCATGGAGTCAGTCAGGCGGATATCGGCCTGACCAGGATTTTCGGGCCATCCACCTTGCTGGGCTGGGACCAGATCGTCACTCTGTTCGAGGCCGGCTACATGCACGTGCATGGCATGGAGTCGAACAACGTGCTGCGCTACGACGGCCCCGCCACCGATCTTCCGGGCAATGCCGCCATCGCCGCCGCCGACCATGTGCCGCAGCAGCAGGGCGGCTACGCCACTGCCAACTCCTGGGGCTACAACCTGCTGGCGCGCTTCAGCTACAACAACGTGCTCGACGTGGTGAACCTCGAGCCCACCATCCGCTACGCGCAGGACGTACAGGGCAACTCGCCCAAGCCGATCAGCGATTTCGTCGCCGGGCGCAAGCAGGTCACCCTGTCGATGGGCATGAACTTCCACTCCAACTGGAGTACGGAAGTCGGTTACACCAATTTCTTTGGCGCCGGCAAAAACAACCTGATCGCCGACCGTGATTTCGTCGACGCGGTGATCAAGTACGCGTTCTGAATTCAGCCGCTGCAACAAATCATCGCGAGAGGTTTGTTGCAGCGGTTGGAGTTGCGTTCACATTCACATTTACATTCGAGCTGTACGTGATGACCGGCCGGCGCCGTCATCCAGATTAAATCCCTGCATCACCTGCTGACGGCACGACATTCGCTCGCAGCCGCACACTGACTCGCGCGTGGACATTTCTGCCTGTTGCCGCAACTGATGCGGCGATGGCACGAATTTTGTGTTCTCTGAATGCAGAGACTCCAAATCCTTGGATGCTCGATTGCAGGGCGCGCCTGCCTGCCGCTCTTGTTTCCAATGTATCAAGTCAGGGATCTCACGCATGAACGTCTCAAGCCTTCTTCGCACCACGATCGCACAAAGCCTGGCTCTGGCCGCCCTGGCCTGCACCACATCAGCGCTTGCCGATTCCTTGTCGACATTGCCGGATGCGCTCAGCGGCGGCAAAGCCAGTCTTGATGCACGCCTGCGCTACGAGAATGTTGATCAGCACAACATCGCAACCGACGCCAATGCGGTCACGGCGCGGGCGCGGCTCGGATTCACCACGAAGACTTGGAACGGATTCACCGCAGAGCTGGAGTACCAAGGCGTCGCCGCTGTCGGCAATGACAATTACAACAGCACTCATAACGGCAGGACCCAGTACCCGGTGGTGCCGGACCCCAGCGGCAGTGAAGCCAACCAGGCCTGGATCGCCTACTCCGGCCTGCCTGGCACCGTCATCAAATACGGACGCCAGCGCATCGTCTATGACAATGCGCGCTTCGTAGGCGACGTCGGCTTCCGCCAGAACCAGCAAACCTACGACGGTCTGACGCTGACCGGCACATGGCTGCCGAAACTCACTTTCAACTATGCGTACCTGACCAACATCGACAGCTTTAAGTACAGCACGATCAATGGTGTCAGCACGCAGAACATTGGTCTCAATAACACACAGCTATTCAATTTGAACTATGCCTCGCAAAACTGGTTGAAGTTCACTGGCTATGCCTATCTGGTGAACTTCGCGTACGACCCGCCGATCCCGCCGCTGAACAACGCTAACCGCGACACTGCCACCTATGGCGGTCGCGCCACGGGCGCGGTACCGCTGGTTCCGGTCACGCTGAATTACGCAGTGGAGTACGCACATCAGAACAGCTATGGCGATTCACCTTCGGCGGTGCAAGCCAATTATTACCTCGCGGAATTCGGTGCCAGCTACAGCCACGTGTTCGGCACGCTGGGATACGAAGTTCTGGGTGGCAATGGCAACTATGCGTTCCAGACACCGCTGGCGACGCTGCATGCCTTTCAGGGCTGGGCCGATCAGTTCCTGACCACGCCTGCGGCCGGCGTTGACGACCTCTACGTCACGGTCGGCGGCAAGCTCGAGCAAGTCAAGCTCACTGCCATCTGGCATGACTTCAATTCCAATGACAGTTCGGCCGGACGCTATGGTTCTGAAATCGATCTGCTCGCCAGCCGCCCCATCGGCAAGCTGCTGACCGTCACGGCCGCGTATGCGTACTACTCCGCCGATCACTATCCGGTTGCCGCAGGCACGCCCTTTGACACCTCCAAGGCATGGCTGTGGTTTGACCTGAAAATCTGAATCACAAAAAGTGCATCAAGCTCGCTATCAGTACTCGCAGACAGTGCGCAACAGATTTTCCAGTCGTACCAAACTGAATTTCGTGATGGCAAGGCCGTTGCGGGGATTCCCGCACAAGTCCGTGCAGAGATCGCGTTACACAGCGTGCCGATTCAAATGAACCCTGTTACCGGCTGGAAATGGAAATGAGCAAGACGCACAGGATTGAACGACTCGTGAATACCACATGTTCATGATTCCGGCCGGCATGCTGTTCGGTGCCAAGATTGACTTGGTGACGTGGTGGATATGGAACGAGATTCCGGTCACCCTGGGAAATCTGGCCGGCGGCTTCCTGTTTACCGGGCTCGCGTTGTATCTGACCTACCGCGTGCGCCAGCCGGAAGTCACGCCTGCGGTCGAAGACGCCCTGCCATCGTGATGCACACATCCATAAAAATCCCCGCCGTGTGCGGGGTTTTTATTGAACCGGTTTCCTGACCAGCGATACGCCAGTTGCCCGGAATTCAGGTGCCTTCCGCGTCAGAGTCGAGTTTGATGTTCTGCGGCGCTCCGCTGGCCTGGGGTTCGGTGCCAAGAAAAAGAACATCCAGCACCGCCAGGGAGCGTGCAAAGATTTCGCGCACGGGATTGCGTGCGCCCAGTTCACCATTGCTGTCGATGGGTGCGGCATACGCCACCACTTGCAGGTTCAGCTTGCGTGCGAGGAACAGCGCTCGCCATGCGTGATAGCGGGTGGTGATGATGGTGAATTGATTGAGGCCGAACACGACCTGCGCGCGCTGGATTGAATCGAGCGTGCGGAAGCCGGCGAAATCCATGGTGATGGCGCTGGCCGGAACTCCCACTCGCGTCAATTCACGGAACATCGCCCGCGGCTCGTTGTAGGTCGAATCCGGATTCGCGCCACTGACGATGATGCTCTTGATCTTGCCGACCTTGTAAAGCTCCGCCGCTGCACGCACACGCCCATAAAATTCCGGGCTCGACTTGCCGTTGCTGGTGTAGGGGCTGGTGCCCAGCACCAGCCCGACATCGTTGCTCGGCAGCAGCGCCTCGTCGGTGAACAAGTAGGAATTGGTACTGTTGATGACCCAGCGGTTGCTCAGCAGCACCAGCAGGGCGAACAGGAAAAATCCGCCCGCCAGCCAGTTCCGGAAACGACGTTTGCGCGAAGGTCTCAAGCGAGCAGGCCCCAGATCCTGTAGAAGCACAGCAGTGCCTGCGCGATGAACAGATTGCCGCGCAGAAACACCAGCCAGTGGGAAACGCCGATCAGGTGCACCAGCGACTGCGCAACGCGCGCGGCGAGGAAGTAGATCGCGACATGGTCCACCACCGCAGACTTGTTCAGCGCCCAGGCGGCGAGCACGATGGCTGCGAACACCGGCAGGTTTTCAGTGCAGTTGACGTGTGCATGCGAGGCGCGAACGATGAATCCGGGATCATCGGCCTGAGTACCGCGCGTCCAGGCGTTTGCCTTTTTCTTGCCGGCAAAAACCAGCACCACGCGATAGCCGACATAGGTGAACATCAACAACAGCGTCCATGCGGTAAACAACAGTAAAGCGGTCATTCCGGTCATTGCAGGCATCTCATTCTCCCCTGTGGATACAGCTTGTGGTTGCGGAAGTATTGCATCCTATTTCCGATATTGCCGATAGCAGCAGCATCAGTGACTCAGGCGCCGCATCGCGCGGTCCATGCCCGACAGGCTCAGCGGGAACATGCGGTCGGGGCCCATCAATTCGCGCGCGGCCTGGATCGAAGGCGTGTAATCCCAACGATGCTCGCTCTCCGGATTGAGCCAGACACAACGCGGATAAACGTCCAGCAGGCGCTTCATCCACACCGCGCCGGCCTCTTCGTTCCAGTGCTCGACGCTACCGCCGGCGGTGAGGATTTCGTAGGGGCTCATGGTGGCATCGCCGATGAAAATCACCTTGTAGTCCGGCGTGTACTTGTGCAGCACGTCAAACAGCGGAATCCTTTCGCTGTGACGGCGGTTGTTGTCCTTCCACACACTCTCGTAAATGAAGTTGTGGAAGTAAAAATATTCCAGATGCTTGAACTCGGTCTTGGCCGCAGAGAACAGTTCTTCGCAGACCTTCACATGCGGGTCCATGCTGCCACCGACATCGAGGAACAGCAGCACCTTCACCGCATTGTGACGCTCCGGCACCATCTTGATGTCGAGATAGCCGGCATTGCGCGCGGTGCTGCGGATGGTGTCGTCGATGTCCAGCACGTCCGGCGCACCTTCGCGCGCGAACTTGCGCAGGCGCCGCAGCGCGACCTTGATGTTGCGCGTACCCAGTTCGATGCTGTCGTCGAGATTGCGGTACTCGCGCTTTTCCCAGACTTTCACCGCACTCTTCTGGCCGCCCTTGCCGCCGATGCGGACGCCTTCCGGGTTGTAACCGCCGTTGCCGAACGGTGAAGTGCCGCCGGTACCAACCCACTTGTTACCGCCTTCGTGACGCTTCTTCTGTTCTTCCAGACGCTGGCGCAGCGTCTCCATGATTTTTTCCAGGCCGCCGAGCGCTTCAATCTTCGCCTTCTCCTCGTCGGTCAGCAGGCGCTGCGCCATCGCCTTGAGCCACTCGTCGGGAATTTCGCCGTTGAGATCGGCGAACACGCTCTCGATGCCCTTGAAGTAGGCGGCGAAGGCACGGTCGAAGCGGTCGAACTGGGTCTCGTCCTTGACCAGCGTGGTTCGCGACAGATGATAAAAATCATCCAGCGAGAAGATCGCGACGTGCTGCGACAGCGCCTCCAGCAGCATCAGGAACTCACTGAGACTGGGTTTGAGGCCAGCGGCGCGCAATGCAAAGAAAAAATTGAAGAGCATGTCGTGAATAGTAGGCGGAACCACCCTGTAACGGCCACCCGCTCTCCATCGTTATGCCCGGATAAACGCTATTAATTATTTACTATATTTAAATATAATTAACAATTTATAACTATTCTTCCGCGCTTCCAGCCTACAGCGGGTGGCGTGTTTCCAGGAATACACGAGGAAAATCCCTGCAAATCCACCGGGCCGACCTTAGCTTTATGATGCGGCAACCTGCAAAAACCCAACGCCCATGAGCACGCCCGAAATCCTCGCCGCGGAAAAACATTTGTGCCGCGCTGATAAGAAGCTTGCGCGACTGATCCGCCAACACGGACCCTGCACGTTGGGCGCGAAAAAGCGCGACCCGTTCCATGTACTGTGCAGTTCCATCGTCAGCCAGCAGCTATCAACCAAAGCGGCGGACACCATCCAGGCCCGCGTGATGGCGCACGTCGGCGCCAGGCCGCACCTCAAGCCGCAGCATTTTCTCGACACGCCGCACGAGGCCCTGCGCGCCTGTGGCCTGTCCAACGCCAAGGCGAAGTGGCTGCGCACGCTGGCCGAGCGCGTGGATTCCGGTGAATTTTCCTTCCGCAAGCTGCAGCGCATGGACGACGACAGCGCCATCGAGGCGCTGGACGCCCTGCCCGGCATCGGCCGCTGGACCGCGGAGATGTACCTGATCTTCGCCCTCGACCGGCTCGACATTTTCGCGTTGGACGATGTCGGCCTGCGTCGCGGCGTCGACAAGCTCTACAACGGCGGCGAGCGTCTTGGCGACGACGCAACTCTCGCCGTCACCGCAGGCTGGGCGCCTTACCGTTCGGTCGCGAGCTGGTATCTGTGGCGTCTGGCCGACGGCTGAAAAAAACCGTCAGCCCGGCCGCCGGTTCCACGCGTGAACCAGACAGAGTCTAGTGCGCCGTATGCAGGCCGCACTCCCGGTTCGCTTCGACCTTGGTCGGATCGAAATAGTCGAAGTTGTTCGGCAGGCCATGCTTCTTGCAGTAGTCGTTCATGTCCTTGGAGGTCCAGTGCAGCACCGGCGCGACCTTGATCAGGCCGTCGGCGTTGACGCTGACCGGCTGCATCGCGGCGCGCACGGTGGTGTCTTCGCCGCGGATCGCGGTGAACCACACCTGCGGCTGCATCTCGCGGATGGCGCGCTCGAACGGCTCCAGTTTCACCTCCTTGGTGAACGCGGCGTGGCGCGGATCGTCGATGCTCGGCGTCGCGCCGTCGACGGCTTCGCGGTGCGCGCGTGAGCGAACCGGGTGGTAGACCACGAGGTTGAGCTTGAGCTGCTTGACCACCGCGTCGGCGAAGGCGTAGGTCGCCGGCGTGGCGTAGCCGGAGTCCATCCAGACAATCGGCATGTCCGGCTGCGCCTGCGCGCACATGTGCAGGATCACCGCCTCGAACGGGCGGAAATTGGTGGTGCAGATGGCCTTGCGCTTCAGGCCCACCGCCCAGTTGACGAGCGCCTGAGGGTCGTTGCCGAGATCGCGGTTGATGGCTGCCAGGTCCAAGCTCATGTCTACTCCTGATCGAAATTGCGGCGCGCATTATAGGGATTGCGCGTGCTAGATTCCGGCGCCGCGCCAAAACAGTCTAAGAATATGCCGATAGCTCCGTACAGCGATCTCGAATCGTGGACCAGTCACGCCGGCGCAGGGCCGACCCTGCGCGGTCGCCGCGCAGCCGGCCGCGGGCCGATGCTGCATTTCCTCTCCGGCAATGGTTTTTGCGGCGGCGTCTACTGGCCGCTGCTGCGGCAATTCCTGCCCGACTACGGCCTGTTCACGCATGACATCGAAGGCCAGGGCGACAGCGACAATCCCGCGCAATTCTCCGGTGTCGAAGCACTGCTGCGGCGCATCCCGCAGGTGACTGCCGACCAGGGTTTGACCGGCACGCCGCTGATCGGCATGGGCCACAGCTTCGGCGCGGCGCTGACCTTGCGGACCGCCGCCGACAATCCCGGCCTGTTCCGCGCGCTGGTGCTGCTCGACCCGATCCTGTTCCCGCCATTGATTTTTGCCGGCATCCGGCTGGCGTCGCTGGTCGGGCGTCATCCGATGTCCAGCGCCGCGCGCCGCCGGCGCGATCACTGGGCCTCGCGCGATGAGGTGATCGAGCGCCTGCGCGGTCGCGGCACCTACAAGCGCTGGACCGAAGAGGCGCTGGCCTGCTTTGCCGAATACGCCACGCACGACGAGAACGGCCAGCGCGTGCTGAGTTGTCCGCGCGAAATCGAGGCGGCGGTGTTCGAGCATCCGGTGTATCCGTGGCCGGCATTCCGCAAAATCAAGGTGCCAGTGCTGTTCCTGCGCGGCGAGCACAGCTTCAGTTTTTTCCCTGCCTCCGAGCGCCTCGCGCAACGCGCCTGTCCGCAACTGTCACTGCGCCGCCTGCCCGGCAGTCACTGTTTCATGCAGCAGGACCCCGATGCCGCGCATGCGGTGATCTCCGAATTCCTGGCGACGCTGGCGGTAGGCGGCCACCCGCTGTGTGCTGATCCGGATCACAGATAGTTTTATTATATAAAATAAATATGATATTATTATATAACAATAAACAACCTTGCGGGCCTGCGCCGGACTAGCGGGCCGCATCTATATGCCGCCTATATTTTTTTGCGCGGTCATCCGTCTCGAATCCCTACGCCACGCTGCTCTCTAATGCGCCTGCCGCAAGTGCGGCGTGTTGGAGCGACGAGATGGCCGACCTTCTCTACCTGCTGCTTGGCGCCGCCGGCTTCGCCGGTCTGGTGCTGTATGTCCGATTTTGTGAACGGCTGTAGGAGAACCCCATGACTTTCGATTACATACTCGGCGGCGCGACCGTCGTGTTTCTGCTGGGCTATTTGGTGTACGCGATGGTCCGGCCGGAACGCTTCTGAGGAGATCGCCATGACACTCAACGGCTGGATACAGATCTTGATTTATTTCGCGCTGCTGACGGTGCTTACGCGCCCTGTCGGTGGCTATATGACTCGTGTGTTCAACGGTGAGCGCAGCCTGTTGTCGCCACTGCTGGGTCCTCTGGAGCGCGGCTTCTACCGCCTTGCTGGCGTCAATCCGCAACTGGAGCAGTCGTGGGTCGCCTACACGCTGGCGATGCTCGCGTTCAACCTGGTGTGCTTCGTCAGCTTGTTCGTCCTGCAGATTGAGCAAGGACACTTGCCGTTGAACCCGCAGAACCTGGGCGCGCTGACGCCGGATCTCGCCTTCAACACCGCGATCAGTTTCATCACCAATACCAATTGGCAGGCGTATGGCGGCGAGACCACGATGAGCGATCTGACGCAGATGCTCGGCCTCACCGTGCACAACTTCGTCTCCGCCGCCACCAGCATCGCGCTGGCACTGGCGCTGATCCGTGGATTTTCTCGGCGTACCACCAAGACCGTCGGTAATTTCTGGGTGGACCTGACGCGCGGCACGCTCTACATCCTGTTGCCGATTGCCATCATCGCGGCGCTGATCCTGGTCTGGCAGGGCATGCCGCAGAATCTCTCCGCGTATACCGCCGTGGCGACGCTGGAAGGCGGCAAGCAACTGATCGCGCAGGGGCCGGTGGCATCGCAGGTCGCGATCAAGATGCTCGGCACCAACGGCGGTGGCTTCTTCAATGCCAACGCGGCGCATCCTTTCGAGAATCCGACGGCGCTGTCGGATTTCCTGCAGGTCCTGCTGATTTTCCTGATTCCCGCGGGCCTGACCAATGTGCTGGGCCGCATGGTCAAGAGCGAGTTGCAGGGCTGGGCAGTGTATTCGGCGATGTCAGTGTTATTCCTGATTGGTGTCTCGACTTGTTACTGGGCCGAGAGCCACGGCAATCCGCAATTTGCGGCACTGGGCATCGACCAGTCGGCCAGCAGCCTGCAGTCTGGTGGCAACATGGAAGGCAAGGAAGCGCGCTTCGGCATCGCCCGCTCGGCGCTGTTCGCCACCATCACCACCGACGCTTCCTGCGGCGCCGTCAACAGCATGCATGACAGCTACACGCCGCTGGGCGGCATGGTGCCGATGGTCAATATCCTGCTCGGCGAGATCATCTTCGGCGGTGTCGGTTCCGGTCTCTACGGCATGCTGCTCTATGCCATCATCGCGGTGTTCATCGCCGGCCTGATGGTCGGACGCACGCCGGAATACCTGGGCAAGAAGATCGAGGCGCGCGAGGTCAAGCTGACCATGCTGGCGATCCTGTGCCTGCCGCTGTCCATCCTCGGATTTTCCGCGATTGCCACGGTGCTGCCGCAGGGACTGGCTGGCGTGGCCAACGCCGGCCCGCATGGTTTCTCGGAATTGCTCTACGCCTACACCTCGGCGACCGGCAATAACGGCAGTGCCTTCGCCGGACTGTCGGCCAACACGCCGTTCTTCAACATCACGCTAGGCATTGCCATGCTGACCGGCCGCTTCGCCGTGATCGTGCCGATGATGGCTGTGGCTGGCTCGCTGGCGTCCAAGAAACTGACGCCACCCTCGACCGGCACTTTCCCCACCGATGGCGGCCTGTTCATCGCGCTGCTGGTCGGCGTGATCCTGATCGTCGGCGGCCTGACCTATTTCCCTGCGGTTGCGCTAGGGCCAATCGCCGAGCATCTGGCGATGCAGGCCGGCAATCTTTACTGAACATCCTGTTTAAGCACTGCAAGAACTTCTGTCGGGATATCGCCCCATGACGACTCAAAAAAAATCCGCTCAGTTGTTCGACCGTGCGCTGATTGCGCCGGCGATCAGGGATGCGTTCCGCAAGCTCAACCCGCGCACGCTCGCGCGCAACCCGGTGATCTTCATCACCGCCCTGGTGTCGATGCTGGCTACCGTGCTGTTCATCCACGACCTGTTTGGCGGCAGCAAACACCTGTTGTTCTCGGCGCAGGTCATCGTCTGGCTGTGGTTCACGGTGCTGTTCGCAAATTTCGCCGAGGCCATCGCCGAGGGCCGCGGCAAGGCGCAGGCCGCCAGCCTGCGCAAGACGCAGACGCAAACTGTCGCCAAGCTGCTGGTTGCCGCCAGCGGCGATGCCACCCGCGATGTTTCGGCCGCACAGCTCAAGGTCAATGACATCGTGCTGGTCAAGGCGGGTGAACTGATCCCGGGCGACGGTGAAATCATCGAAGGCGTCGCAACGGTCGATGAGTCCGCCATTACCGGCGAGTCCGCGCCGGTGATCCGCGAATCCGGCGGTGACCGTAGCGCCGTCACCGGCGGCACGCGCGTGCTATCCGATGTGATCAAGGTGCGCATCACTGCGGCTGCAGGATCGAGCTTTCTCGACCGCATGATTTCGCTGGTGGAAGGCGCCTCGCGCCAGAAGACGCCGAACGAAATCGCGCTCAACATCCTGCTCGCCGGCATGTCGCTGATCTTCGTCTTCGCCACCGCGTCGATCCCTGGCTTTGTTCACTATGCGCAGGGCAGCATCAGCGTGATTGTGCTGGTGGCGCTGTTCGTGACGCTGATCCCGACCACCATCGGCGCGTTGCTCTCGGCCATCGGTATCGCCGGCATGAATCGCCTGGTGCGCTTCAACGTGCTGGCCATGTCTGGCCGCGCGGTAGAGGCGGCGGGCGACGTCGATGTGCTGCTGCTGGACAAGACCGGCACCATCACGCTCGGCAATCGCCAGGCTTCGGAGTTCGTGCCACTTTCCGGCGTCGATGCGCGCGAACTGGCCGATGCCGCGCAGCTCGCCAGCCTTTCCGACGAGACGCCGGAAGGCCGTTCGGTGGTGGTGCTGGCCAAGGAAAAATATGGCCTGCGTGGCCGCGATCTCGCCGGTCACAACGCACGCTTCGTGCCGTTCACCGCGCAGACGCGCATGTCAGGCGTCGACGTTGACGGCCGCGTGATCCGCAAGGGCGCGGTCGAAGCAATTTCCGAATATCTCAGCTGCGCTGCTGGTTTGAACGCGGTGCCGCGTGAACTGAAAGAGATTGCCGAGCGCATCGCGCGCGCCGGTGGCACGCCGCTGGCGGTGGCGGATGGGGGTCGTGCGCTGGGCGTGATTCATCTCAAGGACATCGTCAAGGGCGGCATCCGCGAACGTTTCGCCGAGTTGCGCCGCATGGGCATCAAGACGGTGATGATCACCGGCGACAATCCGCTGACTGCCGCGGCCATCGCCGCCGAGGCGGGCGTTGACGATTTTCTCGCGCAGGCCACTCCCGAGGACAAGCTGGCGCTGATCCGCAGGGAGCAGGCCGATGGCAAGCTGGTGGCGATGTGTGGCGACGGCACCAACGATGCGCCGGCGCTGGCTCAGGCCGACGTCGGCGTCGCCATGCAGACCGGCACGCAGGCGGCGCGCGAGGCCGGCAACATGGTCGATCTCGATTCCGATCCGACCAAGCTGATCGAGGTGGTTGGCATCGGCAAACAGATGCTGATGACGCGCGGCGCGCTCACCACTTTCTCGATCTCGAATGACGTCGCCAAGTATTTCGCCATCATCCCGGCAATGTTCGCGGCGGTCTATCCGCAGCTCAATACGCTCAACGTCATGCGCCTGACGACGCCACAATCGGCGATCCTGTCGGCAATCATCTTCAACGCGCTGATCATCGTCGCGCTGATTCCGCTGGCCCTGCGCGGCGTCAAGTATCGGCCGGTCGGCGCCGGCCAGTTGCTGGCGCGCAACCTGCTGGTTTACGGCCTCGGAGGCATCGTTGCGCCTTTCATCGGCATCAAGCTGATTGATCTTGCGGTCAGCGCCGCTGGCCTCGCCTGAAATTTCGGAGAATCCCATGCTCACTCATCTTCGTCCCGCCATCGTTCTGTGTGTGTTATTCACGGCGCTCACCGGCCTGGTCTATCCGCTGGCGATGACCGGCGTGGCGCAGGCGCTGTTTCCGCGACAGGCCAACGGCAGCCTGATCGAGAAAGACGGCAAGGTCATCGGCTCTGAACTGATTGGCCAGAACTTCACTACCGCCGCTTATTTCCACGGCCGTCCGTCCGCGACTACCGACACCGATCCGAACGATTCCACCAAGACCATCCCGGCGCCGTACAACGCCGCCAACTCGGGTGGCTCCAATCTAGGCCCGACTTCGAAGGCGCTGCTGGATCGCGTTGCTGCCGATGCGACGAAGCTGCGCGCCGAAAATCCGGGCGTGCCGATCCCTGTGGACCTGGTGACAACTTCAGCTAGTGGCCTCGACCCGCAGATCTCGCCCGCCGCCGCGCTGTTCCAGGTGCCGCGCGTGGCCAAGGCGCGTGGCATCAGCCAGGACCAGTTGCGCAGCTTGATCGCGCAGAACACGCAGCCGCGCTTGCTGGGTTTGATTGGCGAGCCGGTGGTTAACGTCCTCAAGCTCAATATGGCGCTGGATGCCTTGAAGAAGACTTAGAATCAGCCGGAATCCATCACCCGCTGTCGTGTGTGTCGCAGCATGGATTGTTATTTAATATTGATTAAATAATAAATTAATCAATATTAAATAACATAATTCTTGCAGTGTGAATACACAGCGGGTCAGGCCTAAATGCCCGAAAACGCAGCCAGCGAACCGCAACGCCCATCGCCGGAAGCCCTGCTGCTGCAGGCGCAGAAGGAGAATCGCGGCCGGTTGAAGATTTTTCTCGGCGCGGCACCCGGAGTGGGCAAGACCTACGAGATGCTCAGCGTCGCGCGGCGCAAGCTGCTTGACCGCGTCGATGTGGTGATCGGTGTGGTCGAGACTCACGGCCGCGCCGAGACCGAAGCGCAGGTCGATGGCTTCGAGGTGGTGCCGCGTCACGGCATCCCCTACAAGGACCGCGTGTTGCAGGAGATGGATCTCGACGCCATCCTCGCGCGCCGGCCGAAGCTGGTGCTGGTCGACGAACTGGCACACACCAACGCGCCGGGAAGTCGTCATCCGAAGCGCTATCAGGATGTCGAGGAACTGCTGGCCGCGGGCATCGATGTTTACAGCACGCTCAACATCCAGCACGTCGCCAGCCTGAATGACGTCGTCGCCAGCATCACCCACGTGCAGGTGCGCGAGACGGTGCCGGATTCCGTGCTCGAATCTGCCGACGATATCGAGGTGGTGGACCTCACGCCGGACGATCTGATCCAGCGCCTGCGCGAAGGCAAGGTCTATCACGGCGACGCCGGCGCGCGTGCACTGCAAGGCTATTTCACACCATCGAATCTCACCGCCTTGCGCGAGCTGGCGCTGCGCCGCACCGCCGAGCGCGTCGATGAGCAGTTGCGCGAGCACCGGCGTGCGCGTGGCGTGCAGCAAGTGTGGGCGGCGGCCGACCGCGTGCTGGTTTGCGTCAACGAATCTGCGTTCTCCGAGGATCTTGTGCGCTACGCCAAGCGCGCCGCCGACCGCCTCAACGCATCGCTGCTGGCGCTTTACCTGGAGACGCCGCGCAGCATGCAGCTCAGCGAAGCGCAGCACGAACAGGTGTCGAAGACCCTGCGACTCGCCACAGAACTGGGCGCCGAGACGATGACGCTGCCGGGCGGCATCAACATCGCCCGCACCGTGCTGCAGCTGGCGCGTGAGCAGAACATCACGCAGATCGTGGTCGGCAAGTCGCGGCGTTCAAGGCTGTTCGAGTTGATGCACGGCTCGGTGGTACGTGACCTGGTGTACCAGTCCGACAACATCACCGTGCAGGTGATGGCCGAGCAACCGCGCGCGGACAAGGCGAAAGACACCCATGTACGTCGTGTCGTCACGCAGTCCTGGCGCTGGAATCCGCCACGGCATTTCGGCTACGCGGTGATCTACGTGGCGCTGGCAACCCTGGCGGGCCTGCCGATCGAACGAATCACGCATTTGCCGAATGTCTCGCTGGTCTATCTGCCGGCGGTGATGCTCAGCGCCGCGCGTTTTGGCCTGCTGCCTTCGCTGCTGGCGGCGGTGCTGTCCGCGCTGTCCTACAATTTTTTCTTCCTGCCGCCGCTGTACACCTTCACCATCGGCGATCCGGCCAACGCGCTGGCCTTCGTCGCGTTCCTGGCCATCGCCGTGTTCACCAGCCGCCTGACTTCGCGCGTACGCGCGCAGGCCGAGATGGCGGGCGAACAGGCAGCGTTGACCGCCGAACTGTTCAAGTTCAGCCGGCGCATCGCCGGCCTGCGCCGCCTCGACGAGTTGATGTCGGCCACCGCCGCGCAGGTTAATCAAATGCTGCATGTGCAGACGGCATTGTTGTCATGGGATAGTGATGCCCTGCGTCTGCGCGGCTCTGTTCCGCATGGTGTGAAGCTGGACGAATCCGATCTCGCCGCCGCCGCCTGGTGCCGCGACAAGGCGCGCGTCACCGGCCGTGGCTCCGACACGCTGCCCGGTGCGCGCTGGCTGTTCCTGCCGATGCAGGCGGGTTCCGGTACGGTCGGAGTGCTCGGCGTGCGGCGCGAAGCGGCGGACTTTCATCTCGATGCGCAGGAGCGCCGGCTGCTCGATGCGCTGGTCGATCTGGTCGCCATCGCCGTCGAGCGCGTGCGACTCGCCAAGGATGTCGATCAGGCCAAGATGCTGGCCGAGACCGAGAAGATGCGCGCCGCCATGCTGACCTCGATCTCGCACGATCTGCGCACGCCGCTGGCGAGCATCCTCGGCGCGATCACCAGCCTGCGTTCCTACGACAAGCTTTACGACGAACGCGCGCGCGAAGAGTTGCTGACCACCGCGCAGGACGAGACCGAGCGCATGAGCCGCTTCGTCAACAACCTGCTCGACATGACGCGCATCGACGCCGGCGCGCTGCAGGTCAAGCCCGAGAGCTGCGACCTGCATGACATCGTCGGTGCCGTGCTGCGCCGTGCCGAGAAAATTCTTTCGCATCACAAAGTCATGGTTTCGCTGCCGTCCGATCTGCCGATGCTGATGCTGGACTTTGTGTTGATGGAACAGGTGCTGTTCAACCTGCTCGACAACTCCGCCAAATATGCGCCGGTTGGTTCGACCATCACGGTGGCGGCACAGCGTCACAAATTTGTGACCATCCTTTCCGTCAGCGACGAGGGGCCCGGCATTCCTGAGGAGGAGCGGCACAAGGTGTTCGGCGTGTTCTACCGCATCCGCATGGCTGACCGGCAAGCCGCAGGCACCGGTCTGGGCCTCGCCATCTGTCGTGGCTTCGTACAGGCGATGGGAGGAAACATCAGCGTGCACAATCAGAATAGTGGCACCGGCTGTGCCTTTGAAATCGAGTTGCCGAACCGCCTGGTCGTATCGGCCGTTCAAGCAATACCGGAACAGTCATGAGCCGCGATGCCGGACGCATTCTGGTTGTCGAGGACGAGCGCGCCATTCGCCGCCTGCTGCGTACGACGCTGGAAGTGCAGGATTACGAAGTGCTGGAAGCGTCCAGCGCCGCCGAGGCGCTGGCGTTCATGCGCACGCAGCCGCCGGATCTCGTGCTGCTCGATCTTGGCTTGCCGGACATGGACGGACAGGAACTGATCCAGCAGATACGCGCACTGTCCGCGGTGCCGATCATCGTCGTGTCCAGCCGTGATGGCGAGCGCGGCAAGGTTGAAGCGCTGGATGCCGGCGCCGACGATTACATCTCCAAGCCTTTCGGCTCGGATGAATTGATGGCGCGTATCCGTACCGCGCTGCGCCATCGCCTGCAACAGCAGGGCGCGCGTCCGTTGTACGAGTGCGATGGGCTGACGGTTGATCTGGTGCGCCGCATCGTCTCACGCGACGGCGTCGAACTGCGCCTGTCACCCAAGGAATACGCGCTGCTGGAGCAACTCGTGCTGCACGCCGGCAAGGTACTCACGCACAAGCATCTGCAAAAGGCCGCGTGGCCTGCGGACGCGGAAATGGATGTCCAGTACCTGCGCATTTATATCCGGCAGTTGCGCGCGAAGATCGAGCGCAGGCCGGAACAGCCGAGCTTGCTGCTGACCGAGTCGGGCGTGGGTTACCGGCTCAAGGCCGGGATCAGCGCCTGAAGCTGATCACCAGCACGCCGAGTCCCACCAATGCGATGCCGGTCCATTCCCGCAGCGACGGCCGCTCGTGCAGGAAGGCGAAAGCGAACAGCGCGACCAGCAACACGCTGAGCTTGTCGACCGGCGCGACCTGCGAGGCATTGCCGAGTTTCAACGCGCGGAAATAGCAGACCCATGAGGCGCCGGTCGCCAGACCCGACAGCACCAGGAACAGCCAGGCGTGGCCGCTGATCTCCAGCGGATTGCGCCACTTGCCGGTGGCATAGATGAACCCGCTCAGTGCGAGCAGGATCACCACGGTGCGGATCCAGGTGGCGAGATCGGAGTCGATGCCCTGCAAGCCGATCTTGGCGAAGATGGCGGTGAGCGCGGCAAATACCGCCGACATCAATGCCCATTGGAACCAGAGGGTATCGGTCATCGTCGTGCGCCGGAACGGATTTTCGCCACTGTATCAGCGGGCAAATGCCGCCGCCCTGATTTGGTGGCAGGATACGGCAAGCGTTTGCTCTTTGCTGCGGTGTAACAAACGGCCCGCGTGCTTCGTCCTAGCCGCACACCACAAAGAGCAAAACCACGCACGGGGGTCACATGAACACACGCTGGATCGTCCTGATATTGATTGTCGCTGCTACCGTCGCGTTCTTCGCGCTGGGACTTGGGCATTACCTGACGCTGGATTATTTCCAGTCGCAACACCTGGCGATCAACGAATTCGCCGTGGCACATCCGTGGCAGGTGGCGGGCGGATTCTTTTTGATTTACGTGGTGGCCACCGCGCTGTCGTTTCCAGGCGCGACGGTGCTGACGCTCGCCGCCGGCGCTATTTTTGGCTTGTTGTGGGGCACAGTGCTGGTGTCATTTGCCTCGACGCTGGGCGCGACGCTGGCGTTCTGGGCGTCGCGTTATCTGCTGCGTGACGCGATTCAGTCGCGTTATGGCGACAAGCTCAAATCAATTAATGAAGGCGTTGCCAAGGATGGCGCGTTCTATCTGTTCACGCTGCGGTTGGTGCCCGCGTTTCCGTTTTTTCTGATCAATCTGGTGATGGGTCTGACACCGATCAGGACGTGGACGTTTTTCTGGGTCAGCCAGATCGGTATGTTTGCGGGCACCGTGGTCTATGTGAATGCTGGTTTGCAGCTGGGGCAACTGACGTCACTGCGCGGCATCCTGTCGCCGGGTCTGCTGGGCGCGTTCGTGCTGCTCGGCATTTTTCCGTACATCGCGCGCGCACTGCTGAGCGGCTACAAGGCGCGCAAGGTTTACGCAAAATTCCGCAAACCGAAAAAATTCGACCGCAACCTCATCGTCATCGGCGCCGGCTCCGCCGGACTGGTCACGTCCTACATCGCTGCGGCGGTGAAGGCGAAAGTCACGCTGATTGAAAAACACCAGATGGGCGGTGATTGCCTCAACACCGGCTGTGTGCCGTCGAAGGCGCTGATCCGTTCGGCAAAATTCGCCAGCCATCTGGATCGCGCCGCCGAGTTCGGTTTCGACAATGTCAGCGGCAAGCCGCCAATCAAACCTGACTTCGCCAAGGTGATGGAGCGCGTGCAGGCCATCGTGCAGCAGGTCGAGCCGCATGACTCGGTGCAGCGCTACAGCGATCTCGGTGTCGAGTGCATCAAGGGCGAGGCAAAAATTCTTGATCCGTGGACGGTGCAGGTCAACGGCCAGAAAATCACTGCCAAGGCCATCGTCATCGCCACCGGCGCGCGGCCGTTCGTGCCACCGATTGCGGGTCTGGCTGAAACCGGCTATCTCACTTCCGACACACTCTGGGCGATACGTGAACTGCCGAAGCGGCTGGTGGTGCTCGGCGGCGGGCCGATCGGCTGCGAGCTGACGCAGGCGTTCGCGCGGCTCGGTTCGCAGGTCACCCAGGTCGAGATGCTGCCGCGCATCATGATCCGCGAAGACGCGGAAATCTCCGCGATGGTGCAGAAGCGCTTTGAAGCCGAAGGCATCAGCGTGCGCGTCAATACCAAGGCCAAGTCGGTGGTTACGGACAATGGTGAAAAATATCTGCTCTGCGCGTCGCTGTCTGCTCCCGCGTCCTCAGGGACTCGGGGGAACGGCAAGGATGAGCGCATTGCTTTCGACCAGATCCTCGTCGCCGTCGGCCGTATCGCCAACCTCAAGGGTTTTGGCCTGGAGCAACTCGGCGTCAAAACCGGCAAGAACGTTGAGGTCAATGAATTCCTGCAGACTAACTTCCCCAACATCTACGCCTGTGGTGACGTCGCCGGGCCTTACCAGTTCACCCACACCGCCGCGCACATGGCGTGGTACGCGTCGGTCAACGCGCTGTTTGCGCCGCTGCTGGGATTGCGCGGCGGCAGGTTCAAGGTGGATTACTCGGTGATTCCGTGGGCGACCTTCACCGAGCCGGAAGTCGCGCGCGTCGGACTCAACGAGCAGGAAGCGAAGGAGAAAAACATCCCTTACGAAGTCGCCACCTTCAATCTCGAAGAACTGGATCGCGCCATTGCCGACGGTGAGGCCCACGGCGTGGTCAAAGTGCTGACCGTTCCTGGCAAGGACAAGATCCTCGGTGTTACCATCGCCGGCGAGCACGCAGGTGATCTCATCGCCGAATACGTGATGGCGATGCGCCACGGCCTCGGACTCAACAAGGTGCTGGGCACCATCCACATCTATCCAACACTGGCCGAGGCCAATAAATACGTCGCGGGCCAGTGGAAACAGGTGCACAAGCCCGATGGACTGCTGCGCTGGGTGGAGAAGTTTCATCAATGGCAACGGGGATAAAGCATGGGAAACGTCGTGCTGCATCAGTGGGAGATGTCGCCGTTCTGCAACAAGGTGCGGCGCTGTCTGAAATACAAGGGCGTGGATTACACGGTGCTCAATTACAACGGCCTGCTGGC
>JBOICK010000110.1:0-19499 GCA_050739895.1 Stenotrophobium sp. | reverse complement strand
GCGCTGCACAGCCTGTTGTCGCGGCCGATCTGGCTGCTGCCAATCATCGTGCTGGCTATCGCCGCTGGCGCGCTGAGCTACCGCCAGCTTGGCAGCGGCTTCATGCCGCACATGGACGAGGGCGGCTTCATCCTCGACTACCTCGCCGCGCCCGGTACCTCGCTGACTGAAACCGACCGCCTGCTGCGCCAGGTCGAAACCATCGTCCGCGCCACGCCGGAGGTGGACAGTTATTCGCGCCGCACCGGCCTGCAACTCGGTGGCGGCCTGACCGAAGCCAACGAAGGCGATTTCTTCATACACCTCAAGTCCAAGCGCTCGCGCAACATCGAGGCGGTGATGGCCGATGTGCGCCAGCGCGTCGAAGCGCAGGTGCCGGGCCTGCAGATCGAGACCGCGCAGTTGATGGAGGATTTGATCGGCGATCTCACCGCCGTGCCGCAGCCGATCGAGGTGAAACTGTTCGGCGACGACCCGGCGGCGCTGGACGCGACCGCGCCGGTGGTCGCCGCCGCAATCGGCAAAGTCTCCGGCGTGGTCGAAGTCAAGGACGGTCTGCGCATCATCGGCGACGCCATCGACATCCGCGTCGATCGCGTCAAGGCGGCGCTGGACGGACTCGACCCCGATGCGGTGACGCAGCAGCTCGAAACCCTGGTCGGCGGCAAGGTCGTCGGCCAGATCCAGTCCGGCGAAAAACTCATCGGCGTGCGCGTGTGGACGCCCGGCGACCTGCGCGATCGCATCTCCGCATTGGGCAAATTGCGCCTGCGTGCGCCGGACGGCCACAGCCTGCCGCTGCAGCGCGTGGCCGACATCCGCATCGTCAGCGGCCAGCCGCAGATCACACGCGAGAACCTGGCGCGGATGGTTGCGGTCACCGCGCGGCTGGAAGGGCGCGATCTCGGCTCGGCGATGGTCGACGTGCGTGCCACCGTCGCCGCGCTCAAGCTGCCGCCCAGCATCCGCGTCGAATACGGCGGCCTCTACGCCGAACAGCAGGCCTCGTTCCGCGGGCTGGCGCTGGTGTTCGTCTCGGCGCTGCTGCTGGTGATGGCTCTGCTGCTGTTCCTCTACGAACGCTGGGCGGTGGTCGTCAGCATCCTCGCCACCGTGCTGCTGGCGATCTGCGGCGTGTTCGTCGGGCTGTGGCTCACCGCCACCGAGCTGAACATCTCGGCGATGATGGGCCTGACCATGATCGTCGGCATCGTCACCGAGGTCGCGATCTTCTACTTTGCCGAACTCGATCCGGCCCAGGATGCGAATGCCGCGCTGCTGGTCGCGGCGGGCCACGCGCGGCTCCGGCCGATCCTGATGACCGTGTTGATTGCGATACTGGCATTGATGCCACTGGCACTGGGCCTCGGCACCGGCGCGGCGATGCAGACGCCGCTGGCCATCGCCATCATCTCCGGCCTGGCATGCTCGGTGCCGTTGGTGCTGCTGGTGATGCCGGGCCTCTACGCACGCCTGCAACGCCGGCCCAGACCATAGCTCGGCTAAACTGATGGCATGAATTCCCTCACCTTCATAGTGCTGTGCGCCAGCCTGCTACTGGTGGCCGTCCTCCAGATCATCCTGTTGTTGCGGGTGCGCGGACATGATGCAGATGCCGCACAGACGCGGCTAAACGAATCGCTGGCGCAACTACAGGCGCAACTGCGCGATGAGCTATCGCGGCTGCGCCAGGAACTCGCCGAACTCAGCGGCAAGCAGCGCGTGGAACTGAGCGGCAATCTCAACCAGTTTGGCCAGACGCTGGGCACGCAGGTCACCGGTCTTGGCGGCCTGCTGGCGCAGCAGCTCGAAGGCTACGGCCAGCGCCTGCAAAGTTTCGGCGCAACGCTCGGCCAGCAACTGGCGACGCTCACCGAGTCCAACACGCAGCGCCTCAACGAGATGCGCGCCACGCTGGAAGGCAAGCTGCGCGAGATGCAGACCGATAACGCCGCCAAGCTCGAAGAGATGCGAAAAACGGTGGACGAAAAACTGCACGCGACGCTAGAGCAGCGCCTCGGTGAATCTTTCAAGCTGGTCAGCGAACGGCTGGAGCAGGTGCACAAGGGCCTTGGCGAGATGCAAACGCTGGCCACCGGCGTCGGCGATCTCAAGCGCGTGCTGAGCAATGTGAAGACGCGCGGCACCTGGGGCGAAGTGCAACTCGGCAATCTGCTGGAGCAACTGCTGACGCCCGAGCAATACGCCGGCAACGTCGTCACACGCCCGAACAGCAAGGACCCGGTGGAATACGCCATCCGCCTGCCGGGCCGCGGTGAGAAAGGCGACACCAAGCCGGTCTGGCTGCCGATCGACGCGAAATTCCCGCGCGAAGATTACGAACGCCTGCTGGAAGCGCAGGAGCGCGCCGATGCGCCCGCCGCCAAGGACGCCATCAATGCGCTGGCCGCGCGCCTGCGGCTGGAAGCGAAAAAAATCCACGAGAAATACATCGAGCCGCCGCACACCACCGACTTCGCGCTGATGTTTCTGCCCACCGAAGGGCTGTACGCGGAAGCCATCCGCTGCCCCGGCCTGTCCGACGCGCTGCAGCGCGACTACCGCGTGACGCTGGCCGGCCCGACCACGCTGACCGCCCTGCTCAATAGCCTGCAGATGGGCTTCCGCACACTCGCCATCGAAAAGCGCAGCAGCGAAGTCTGGCAGGTGCTGAGCGCGGTCAAGACCGAGTTCGGAAAATTCGGCGAGGTGCTCGACAAGGTCAAAAAGAAACTCGACGAAGCCAGTCACCAGATCGACGCCACCGGCGTCCGCAGCCGCGCGATCCAGCGCCAGTTGCGCGAGGTCGAGGCATTGCCAGCGGAACAAGCGCAGGCGTTGCTGGGTAGTGCGGCCGATACGCCGGTGGATGAAGAACCCTAGAAAGCACGCCAGATCACGGTAGCGGCGCCACCCGCTCTCGTTATTTGCACTTGAATGAATGTTTTATTATACATACTATATGCAATTATATTATATATTTATTAACAAATATTTATGCCAACAACTAGACAGCGGGTGCGCTTGCGTGCAACAACCTGAGGCGTTTAATCCAGTGTAAAGAGCTAAAAGAGCCGTGTGGAAATATTTTGAAAATAGTCCAGCACGGCGCCTTTAGTTTCTCGACGTCACGTCAACAGGAGCAAACCGTGAAAGTCACAAAAATATTCTTCTTTTTCGCCATAGTGCTACTTCAAGGTTGCGCGTCTATCAATGAGAAAATGGCCTCGTTTATGGGGCACGATGAGTCAGATCTCATAGCGAGCTGGGGGCCACCATCACAGGTAATGGATGATGGAAACGGTGGACAAATTAAAGGGACCGTGTTGAATTAAAAATCCGCTGCACGTCCATTTTAATTATTCTCTGTTGCTGCGCTTAGCGAAAGCGCAGGGCGCCGGTTGGAATCCGCATCTGCTTGCACTTCGCATAGTGCCACTTTAGTATCACTTCATGCGTACCGAACTTGTCACAACCCTGAAGCGTCAAGCCACCGAACTCCTGTCCGAACTGGAGCGGGACAAGGTGCCGATCCTGATTACCCAGCACGGCCTGCCCAGCGCCTACCTTGTGGATGTCGAAACATACGAATCGCTGGAACGCAGGATGAGCCTGCTTGAGGGCATCGCGCGTGGCGAGAGAGCGTTGGATGAAGGACGCACCATTACGCACGCCCAAGCCAGGAAACGCATGGCTCGATGGCTGAGATAATCTGGACCGAACCTGCGCTGGCGGATCTGGACGCCATTGCCGACTTTATCGCGCTGGATAATCCCCATGCCGCGACGCAACTGGTGCAACGGGTTTTCCATCACATCGAACAGCTTGCCGCCCATCCGAAAAGCGGCTCAAAACCACAGGAACTCGGGGGCTGGCGTTACCGGCAGATCGTCGAACCGCCCTGCCGGATTTTTTATCGGCATGACAAGAATCACATCTACATCTTGCACGTCATACGCGCAGAGCGGTTGCTCCGTCCCGGCATCCTTTTCTCTCGCAGCAGGAAACTCCCACGGAAAAAATAAGGGCTGCCAACACTCACCACTCCTTGCGCGCTGGCAGCAGTCCGTGCAATTCCGCCTGCGTCAGGTCGCGCCACTGGCCGATCGGCAGCGTGCCCAGCGTGACGTTGATGATGCGCACGCGCTGCAGCCGCCGCACGGTGTAGCCGAAGGCCGCGCACATGCGGCGGATCTGGCGGTTCAATCCTTGCGTGAGGATGATGCGGAAGCTGTTCTTGCCGATGCGGCTGAGTTTGCAGGGCTTGGTCACGGCACCCAGTTCCGGCAGGTTCACGCCCGCCGCCATGCGCAGCAGAAAATCGTCCGTGACCGGGCCATCCACGGTGACGAGATATTCCTTCTCGTGGTTGTTCTCGGCGCGCAGGATTTCGTTGACGATGTCGCCGTTGCTGGTCAACAGGATCAATCCGTCCGAATCCTTGTCGAGGCGCCCGATCGGAAAAATCCGCTCGCGGTGACCGACGAAATCGACGATGTTGTCCTTGACCTGCCGCTCGGTGGTGCAGGTGATGCCGACCGGCTTGTTGAGCATGATGTAGACGCGCTGCTTTTTTTGCGCGTTGCTGACGAGGCGGCCGTTGAGCTTGACCTCGTCGCCGTCATTGACCTGCGTGCCGAGCAGGGCGCGCGCACCGTTGATGGTAACGCGGCCCTGCTCGATGTATGCGTCCGCCTCGCGGCGCGAGCAGACGCCGGTTTCGCTGATGAACTTGTTGAGCCGCATCGCCCGCCGCTGCGCTTCAGGGCTGACCGATGTAATCCATCTTGCCCAGTTCGACACCGCTGTGGCGCAGAATGGCGTAGGTGGTGGTGATATGGAAATACAGGTTGGGAATCGCGAAGCCCTGCAGGTAGCCCAGGCCCTGGAAGTTCATGTCTCCACGCGGCGTCTTGAGCACGATGGCGCGCCGCTCCGAGCCGTCGATCTGCTCCGGCTTGAAGGTCTTGATGAAGGCGATGGTCTTCTGCACACGTGCGTCGAGTTCAGCGAATGTGGCTTCGGTATCTTCGTACTTCGGCGGCTCGATGCCGGCCAGCCGTGCCACACAGCCCTTGGCCGCGTCGCTGGCGATCTGCACCTGGCGCGTCAGCGCGAACATGTCCGGGTACAGGCGACTGTTTAGCAGCACCGCCGGATCGATCTTGCGCGCCTCGGCGTGCGCTGCGCCCTTGCCGAGAATGTGTGCAAGATTGCCCAGCGCGCGGGCGAACACCGGCACTGAGGCCTGGTACATGGAAATCATCGGGGAATCGGTCATGTCAATGCTCCGGAAATGCGGACGCCCGCACGGCAGCGGCGACTCTAACCGAATTACCCTGCGAGGATGAAGCCTGCGCCGCGGCTCAATGGACGACTGGTTTGCGCTTGGCGCGGGCCTGGTCCAGCGCCGCACAAACCTGCGCCGCACCGTCCAGCAGACGCGGCGTGGAACGTGCCAACAGGTCGTCGTCCACTGCGTAGAGATCGTGATTTTTCTCGACGGTGGCCTGACCAAACGCTCGCCAGTATTCGCGCACGGCGCGGGCATCGTCCTGGCGACCGTAGATCACCACGTCGGGATTGGCCGCAATCACCGATTCCTTGTTCACCGGCGCGGCAATCTGCGGTAAGCCGGCAAAGACATTGATGCCGCCACACAGCGTGATGACATCGCTGATTGTGCTGCGCCGGTTGACGGTGAATGCCGGCGATGCTTCGATCTGGTACATCACCCGCAACTTAACCGCATCCCGGTAACGCACGCGCAGCGCCTGCAAGCGTTGCCGATACCGGATGGCAGCCGTGGCCGCAGCCGCTGGCGTGCCCAGCAATGCGCCGAGATGCTCGATTGCGTCCGCGACACCGTCCAACCCCTGCACTGTGACCGGCTCGACCTTCAAGCCCAGGTCGCGCAGCCGCGACACCGTCTGTGGCGAAGTGCCGCCGGGCCAGCTCAGAATCAGGTCGGGCTTGAGCGCGATGATCTGCTCGAGGTTCAGCGCATAGGCATCGCCGATGTGAGGCAGCTTCGCCACCTGCGGCGGATAATCGCTGTAGCTGACCACGCCCACCAGCTGATCGCAGCCGCCGGCTGCGCAGGCCAGTTCCGCCAGATTTGGCGCCAGCGTGATGACGCGCTGGACGGCATGAGCGGGACCGCAAAACAGCAGCGCGGCAAAAATCAGCGTTCGCAAGCTCACTGCATCAGCAAGCCAGTGGCGAAAATCGCGAAGCCAGCCAGCAGGATCAGCAGCGCGCGCAGCTGCATGCGCAGAACTTCGTGCAACGCCGCATCCAGCGTCGCCGGCACCACCGTGCCACCTTCCGCCAGTTCCATGCCCAGCGACGCCGCCGGCACTTCCGCCAGCACCGCCCAGGTGCCGGTGCGCCAGGGATGATCGTGGCGCAGCGCCAGCGCGCGCCAGGCCTTGATCGCGTCATCCAGACTGCCCGCCAGCCCATACAGCAACGCGGTGATGCGTGCTGGAATCCAGGCCAGCAGGTCCTGCAGGGTTTCGGCAACGCGCGCCGCCTGGCTGTCCGGCTCCACTTCATTGAGCAGGCGCGGCAGGCGGCTGGCAAAACGGTATAGCACTGCGCCCATCGGCCCCAGCGCAAAGAACCACAGCAGTACACCGAACAGGCGTTCATGCGACTGGATGAACAGCGCGCCGATCAGCGTGCGGTGGCTGGCGTCAGCATGCGGGCCGGCCTGCAGCGCGCGCGCCAGTGTTGCCTCGGCCTGCGCATCGCCGGCGGCGTGCGCGGCCAGCAGCGCATGCACATCCTCGGAGAGGTCCCGCGGCCCCAGACACAGCAGCAGGATACCGGCAGACCACAGCAGATCCACAATCGGACTGACGATCATGCCGTGCAGTTCATACACCAGCACCAGCGACGGCACAATCAGCACCAGCGGCGCTGCCCATGAACGCCACAGACGTGCGACCGGTACCAAACGCATCAGTCCGCGCGCGTAGGTCACGATCAATCCCGGTAACTGCCACACGAGGTAATGGCCGAGCAGCCGCTCCAGTGCCAATGCCACGAGGATGCCGATGAAAGTCATGACGTCAGTTCCCCTGCCAGTTGCTGCCGGTAGTGTGTCCAGTCGAAATGCGGTCCGGGATCGGTCTTGCGGCCGGGCGCGATGTCCGAGTGTCCCGTTATGCGCGACGGCGTCATGCGCGGATATGCCTTCAGCAGCGCGTGGGTGACGCGCAGCAGGCGACGGTACTGCGCCTGCGTGAATGGTTTGTCGTCGCAACCTTCCAGTTCGATGCCGATGGAAAAATCGTTGCAGCGCTCGCGTCCGTCGTAGAGGGACTTGCCGGCATGCCAGGCGCGCCGGTTGAAAGGCACGTACTGCGTGATGTCGCCGTTGCGAAAAATGCAGCAATGGGCCGACACCTCCAGCCCGCGCAGAGTCTCGAAGTAGGGATGCGCGGAATAATCCAGCCGGTTGAGGAACAGATCATCGATCCACGAACCGCCGAAATGGTCCGGCGGCAGGCTGATGGCGTGGATCACCAACAGGCTGATGTCGGCCGAATCCGGTCGCGCATCGCAGTTGGGCGACGGCCGCTGCCGTGCAGCAGCGAGCACATGGCTGAGCGGGTCTATCTCCGGCCGGCGGGAACCCTTGCGGTAATCTGGCGTCTGAGCAATCGTCACGTTGTATATTCTCGCCGAATCGCGCTTAGCCTGGAAAAACCCATTGAACAAGAAAACCCTGTCACTCGTGCTGCTGGCGTTCTGTATCGGCAGCACCGGCACCGCAATCGCAAAGTCTGCGGCCAGCGACTTCCCGGACATCACGATTCCCTATCAGGAGCATATCCTGCCGAACGGCCTGACGCTGATCATCCATGAGGATCACCGCGCACCGATCGTCGCCGTCAACATCTGGTACCACGTCGGCAGCAAGGATGAGCGGCCGGGCCGCACCGGCTTTGCGCACCTGTTCGAGCACCTGATGTTCAACGGCTCCGAACATTACAACGACGACTACTTCAAGGCGCTGGAACCGGTCGGCGCGACCAGGATGAACGGCAACACCTGGCTGGATCGCACCGTTTTCTTCGAGAACGTGCCGACCTCGGCGCTGGACCGCACTCTTTGGCTGGAATCCGACCGCATGGGTTATCTCACCGGCGGCATCGACCAGAAAAAACTCGACGCGCAACGCGGCGTGGTGCAGAACGAAAAACGCCAGGATGAGAACCAGCCGTTCGGCAAGGTCGACGAGATCATCGCGGCCAATACCTACCCCGTCGGGCATCCTTATTCCTGGACCACCATCGGCTCGATGAAGGATCTCAACGCCGCGTCGCTGGATGACGTCAAGGACTGGTTCCAGACCTGGTACGGCGCGGCCAACGCGACGCTGGTCGTCGCCGGTGATGTCAATCCGGCCGAAGTGCTGAAAAAAGTGGAATTGTATTTCGGCAATATCCCGTCCGGTCCGCTGCTGACGCATCGCCGGGCCTGGATCGCGAAGATGAGCGGCGAGCGCCGCATGACGATGCAGGATCATGTGCCGCAGGCGCGTCTCTACAAGATTTGGAACGTGCCCGGCATCACCACGCGCGATTTCACCCTGCTCAACCTCGCCTCGGATGTGTTGGCCAACGGCAAGAACAGCCGCCTCTACAAGCGTCTGGTCTATACCGACCAGATCGCGACCGATGTGTCAGCGTCGCTGGGGCCGTTCGAACTGGGTTCGCAGTTCCAGATCACCGCGACGGCCCGGCCCGGCGTGGATTTGAGCAAGATCGAAGCGGCGGTGAATGACGAGCTTGCACACTTCCTCAAGGACGGCCCCACCGACGAAGAACTGCGCCGCATCAAGACCAGCCGTTATGCAGATTTCGTGCGCGCCACCGAGCGCATCGACGGCTTTGGCGGCACCTCATACATCCTCGCGCAAAGCCAGGTTTACGGCGGCACGCCGGATTTCTACAAACAATCCCTGGACTGGACGCGAAATGCCACACGCCAGGATGTGCGCGACGCCGCGCGACGCTGGTTGTCGGATGGCGATTTCGTACTGGATGTGGTGCCGTTCCCCGATTACAGCACCGCCAAGACCGGTGCCGACCGCTCCAAGTTGCCGGATACCGGCGCGCCGCCGGTTCTGAAACTACCGCCGCTGCAACGCACCAGCCTGTCCGACGGACTCAAAGTCGTGCTGGCCGAGCGCCACGATTCGCCAGTAGTGCAGATGAACCTGATCGTTGATGCCGGTTATGCCGCCGACAGTCTGGCAACCCCGGGAACGGCGAAACTGGCATTGGCGATGATCGATGAAGGCACCAAGACCCGCAATGCGCTGCAGATCGCGGCGCGCGCAGATGAACTTGGCGCGGACATCGGCACCGGCTCGACGCTGGATACCTCGTATATCTCGCTCAATGCCATCACCAGCCGGTTGCCGGATTCGCTGGCGCTATTCAGCGACATCCTGCTCAACCCGACGTTTCCGGACGCGGAGCTGGCACGCCTGAAACCACAGTTTCTGGCCGCGATAAAGCGTGAACAGGCCACGCCGTATGGCATCGCCTCGCGCATCTATCCACGCCTGATTTACGGTGCGGGCCATGCCTACTCCAACCCGCTGTCAGGCAACGGTACCGCGGCAAGCATTGAGGCGCTGACCACAACGCAGTTGCGCGCGTTCTATCAGCGCTGGGTGCGACCGGACAATGCGACACTGCTGGTGGTCGGTGACATCGGCATGGCGCAGCTCAAACCGATGCTGGAACAGCGCTTCGGCAACTGGCGCGCGCCGGATGAACCCCTGCCCAAAAAGAACCTCGTCAATGTATCCCTGCCGTCGAAGCCGCGCGTGTTCCTGGTCAACCGGACGGGCGCCGAGCAATCGCTGATACTTGCCGCGGAAGTATCGCCGCCGCGCAATGACCCGGACCATATCGCCATGGTGACGCTCAACACCATTCTCGGCGGCAACTTCGTCTCGCGCATGAACATGAACCTGCGCGAAGACAAGCACTGGGCTTATGGCGCGTTCACCGTGCTGGCCAACGCCAAGGGCCAGAGTCCGTTCTTCGTCTACGCGCCGGTGCAGACCGACAAGACCGCCGAGTCGATGCAGGAGGCGCTCAAGGAACTCGACGGCATCATCGGCAAGAAAAAGCCCACTGCGGACGAGATTCACTACGCCAAGAACAGCATCGTGCTGAGCCTGCCCGGCGAAAACGAGACCACCTCGGATATCGCTGGCAGCTACAGCAATATCCTGACTTACGATCTGCCGGACAATTACTACAATGACCTGGTCGGCGAAGTGAGCGCACTGACACCGGCGCAACTGGACGCGGCGGCCGACAAGCTGATTCATCCCGATGCGCTGACCTGGATCGTGGTCGGCGACCTCTCGAAAATCGAAGCGCCGATCCGCAAGCTGGATCTGGGCGAGGTGACCGTACTGGACAGCGACGGCAATGTCGTGAAATAGAACTCACTCAAGACGAAAAAAAGCCGCGGCCCATGAAAGGCCGCGGCTTTTAATGTCCGAAAAATCCGCGGGTCAGTTCATCTGGCCCAGCGGCCGGGTGAACGTGAACGCAGCCGGCTGTTCCACCAGCACTTTCGCCGGCACCGTCGGCGCCTCCCCCATGATCAGCGACAACGGCGCTGCGACGATGAACAGCCCGGTTCCAACGACAGTTGCGACCAAGCTCAGTGGCCGGATCAGCAGCAGGTCAAAAGCCATCGCGCTTGCCGATGGCGCATCATCGATGCCTTGGTCATACATCTGGGCCTCGGCGGTAAAGGTGGTCAGGCTCAACGCAGCCACCAGCAATATGGTTGATAATTTCATGGCGTGCCTTGCAAAAGTTTCCTATGCGTGTCAGAAGCTTAGCAGGCTATTTGAAGCTGTCAATCAAGACCCGGCCCCACCCACACATGAATACACTCTACGTTGCCGCCGATCCGATCGAAGCGGAAATCCTCAGAGGCTATCTCGCGGCCCACGGCATCGCCACATCGGTCTTCGGCAGCTTTGCGTGGAGCGGTCGCGGCGACCTGCCGGTAGACATTTATCCACGCCTGCAATTGCAAGACGAGCGCGATCACGACCGCGCCCGGCAATTGCTGGCGCAGTATGAGCAACACGCGCATGTCCACTCGATCTGGCGCTGCGGCTGCGGCGAGTGCTCTCCCGCTTATTTTGAAGCTTGCTGGAATTGCGGAGCCTCCCCTCCATGAACTACACGCCGCAGCAAACGCCCCCTCCCGCACCCACGCTGCGCGACACCGTGTCGGGGGCGTGCGGTTCAAACTCTCCCGCTTATTTTGAAGCCTGCTGGAATTGTGGCCAGGATCGCCCATCGTGATTCATGTCGCGCTCTACCAGCCCGAGATTCCGCCCAACACCGGCAACATCATTCGCCTCTGCGCCAATACCGGCGCAACCCTGCATCTGATCCACCCGCTGGGATTCCGCATGGATGATCGTGACCTCAAACGCGCGGGGCTGGACTATCACGAATATGCCGAGGTGCGGCAGCACGACTCCCTGAAACGCCTGCTGGCCGAGTTGCCCGACTCACGTCTGCTCGCGTTCAGCACCAAAGGACAGACGCGCTACGACCTAGTGCGCTACACGGATCGGGACATCCTGCTGTTCGGCCCGGAAAGCCGAGGTCTGCCGGATGAGTTACTCAATGGCCTGCCACCGTCGCAACGTCTGCGCATCCCGATGAGGCCCGGCAGTCGCAGCATCAATCTGTCGAATGCGGTGGCGGTGGCGGTTTACGAAACATGGCGACAACATCTCTTTACTTGAACTCGTCGCCCTCAAACCAGCTTACCGTTCCTCTCTGCTATAGAATTCACATCATGCTTACATCGCAGATTTTGACTTACTCAAGCGACAGAAAGAAATAAATGGCAACCTTTCGAGACAAAATTGTAGGTGCCAAGAAAGTCCTGCTTATTAATCCTCGTGGCTTGGGAGATGTTATTCACAGCCTTCCCGTCGCGGCAATGTTAAGAAAATACTTGCCAGATGCATGTATCGATTTCCTTGCCTCAGATCACTCGAAGGAGTTATTCAATATCATCCCTTGCGTCGATGTCGTTCTGACGGTCCCATCCTATCCGCGTCCCAAGTCAAAAACGGAATTGTATGGTCGCCGCATTAAAGTGGCATGGCGCATCGCCACAAGCGGTTACGATGCCATCGTAAATCTAAAACCGCTGGATAGTACGGCAGCATTGATCTGCATGTCCTTGGCTCGAAACAAGCTTGCAACACGAGACCTGTATACCAAGACGAAATTTCGTTGGATGTACAGCGACATCGTCGACAATTGTTGGCAAAACCAGTCGTGCTACAGATTCCAGCTAGACAGCATGGCAACTGCAGGATTTGACACCTCAGAATGCAATCTCGGACCTGAGTTGGTTGATCTAAGTGAGATTCAACTTCCACCAAGCATCATTCGACCTTATTTTCACATCAGTCTATTTGCTTCAAAAGAATCACGGCAACTACCAGCTGTCGAGGCAAAAGCGCTGATCATGGGATTACTGGAACGCTATCCGAGCCATCAATTGGTAATCAGTTGTTCAAGTGTCAAGCGCGAACTCGGCGAAATCGAAGAATACCTGCCGAAGGGAAGCTCCGAGCGCATCAAGATATTTGCGGGCACGCTAGATACATCTCAATTGGCAGGCGTGATTGCACGGTCCGATGCACACATCGGCCCTGATACGGGTTCCGTCCATCTTGCCTGGCTGGTCGGAGCCAAATCCGTATCCTGGTATCTGAATCATGAATCGCTAATGGCCTGGGTGCCCTACGGACCGCAGCATCGCGTCCTGCTCTCGACACGTGAGCAAGCCAGAATCGGGGATCTCGAAGGCGATCCTCGCCGGATACAGGCGATAAAAGCATCATATGTACTGGAAGAACTCGATACACTCCTGACAAATCCGCTGCCGCCAAAAGCCGCTTGGCCTGGCTCTGATCATATCGGGTTCAGATATATCGGTTGAGCGAAAAATCTCTCCTATTGCTGCTGTCCTGCCTCCGGATTGATTAATAGCTTCAACACAAAAACGTGTTCAGCCGTCGTTGTCCTTGTGCTCCATCTCCGCCCTCTGTGGCCTGGTCGCCAGCGACCTCACGGCTTGCACCGGCGTGATCTCGCCGGTCAGCACGCGGCTCACCGCTTCGGTGATCGGCATCTCGACACCGAGGCGTTGCGCCAGCCGGCGTACTTCCGGCGCTGCCTTCACGCCTTCGACGACCTGCTTGATCTCGGCGATCGCCTCAGCAACGGTCTTGCCTTGCGCCAGCAACAAACCCATGCGGCGGTTGCGCGACTGGTTGTCGGTGCAGGTCAGCACCAGATCGCCCATGCCGGAGAGTCCCATCAAGGTCTCCGCATGCGCACCCAGCGCCTCGCCCAGGCGCATGATCTCGGCCAGCCCGCGTGTGAGCATCATCGCGCGCGTATTGGCGCCCAGATTGAGACCATCGGCGATCCCGACGCCGATCGCCATGACGTTTTTCGCCGCGCCGCCGATCTCGACGCCGGGCAGGTCATCGGCGGTATAGGCGCGGAAGCCGTCGCCATGCATGCGCGCGGCGATTTTCTCGGCAAACTCGATATCATGCGAAGCAATCGTCACTGCCGTGGGCAGGCCAATGCCGAGTTCCTTGGCGAACGTGGGGCCGGAAATCACCGCTAGCGGATGCGTATTGCCGACGACCTCCTGGATGACCTCATGCACCAGCTTGCCACTGCCCGGTTCCAGGCCCTTGCAGGCGCAGGCGATGCCCTGCCCGGGTTTCAGCCACGGACGGATCATGGTCAGCATTTCGCGCAGGCTGTGACTGGGCGTGGAGATCAGCAGGTCTTCGGCCTGGGCGACGGCGTCATGCAGGCCGGAAACGGCGGTCAGCCTGACCGGGAACTGGCAGTCCGGCAGGTATTGCGTGTTCTCGCGCGCTTCCTGCATCGCGTGCATCTTGTCGGTATTGCGGCCCCACAGCAGCGTGTCGGAACCGCGCCGTGCGAGATGAATGGCGAGTGCCGTGCCGAACGAGCCGGCGCCCAGCACCGCGATCACGGTGCCGTGCGCATGCGGCGACTCAGTTGAGGCGGCTTTCTGCGGCGACATGACCGTCGGTCTTGGCTGCCTGCTCCGCGCGGACACGTTGCTGATGCTCCGCGTACAGAGTGTCGAAATTGATCGGCTGCAACAGCAACTGCGGGAAACCGCCGTGCTGCACCAACGTCGACACCGCTTCTCGCGCAAACGGGAACAGCAGGTTCGGGCAATAGGCGCCGAGTACCGCGCCGAGTTCGGCCTGGCCGTCGAAGCCGGTGAGCGTGAACACGCCGGCCTGGTGCACTTCGGCGAGGAACGCGACATCGGCATCGAGCTTGGCGGTCACCGTCACTGACAGGATCACCTGCCAATTGGCTTCGCCCAAACCTGTGACTTGCGTGTTGACCTGCACATCGAGCTGCGGCTGCCAGGTGCGCGTGAAAATCTGCGGCGCCTGCGGCACTTCCAGCGAAGCATCCTTGAGATAGATCTTCTGCAGCAGCGCCTGTCGCTGTGCGGGTTTTGGATCAGTGTCGGCCATGCGCGTTCTGGTTTTTGTTGAGATTTTGGTGGGCGTTCAGGGTTTGAGCAGCGGGTCGAGCTTGCCGGCATGATCCAGCGAGGATAACTCGTCGTAACCGCCGACGTGGGTCTCGCCGACAAAAATCTGCGGCACCGTGCGGCGGCCGGTTATGCGCATCATCTCGTCGCGCTGCGCGGTATCGGTGTCGACGCGGACCTCTTCGACCGCCACGCCTTTCCGCTGCAGCAGACGCTTGGCCATGATGCAGAACGGGCATGACCCGGTGGTGTACATCCGCACCTGTTTCATTCGAACACCTCGCCTACTTGGTGGTCACCGGCAGATTGTTCGCGGTCCAGTCGCCGATGCCGCCGCGCATAGGGTAAACCTCGGCATATCCTTTACCGCGCAATTTCTCGGCGGCGCTGAGACTGTTCATCCCCATCGCGCAATAGACCAGAACCGGCCGTGTCTTGTTGCTGCCCAGCACGCCGAAGTCGCTGTCGAGGCGCGCGATCGGCAGGCTCACCGCATTCAGCAGGTGTCCGCGCTTGTAGTCGGCCTGCGGACGCAGATCGACGATGATCGGCTCGCGGTCGTTGATCAGGCGCACCGCTTCCTGCGGGCTGAGACGCTTGCCGCCGGTGAGGTTGCCGTGGACTTCGTTGGCGATCAGCAGCGACAGCACGGTGCCGAGCGCCGCGAACAGGATGATGTGGTGTGCCGCGAATTGAAGGTAGGGTTCCATCGCATTTCAGGTGTAAAACTCCATTACCATTATCGCATGATCCGCACGCTGCTATTACTGGCAACCATCATTTCTGCCTGGCCCGCCGGCGCCGGCGCGGACGATGCAGGCATCCGCCAGAACCAGCAGCAACTGGAACGCGTGCAGAGCCGCATCGAGATACTGAACCGGCAGGTCGAAAGTGAGCGCGGGCAGCAGGATGCGGTGCACCGGCAGTTGCAGCAGACCGAGGAGCAGATCGTGCTGTCCCGCGCCAAGCTGCGCCGCATCACCAGCGAGATCGGCGCGTTGCAGCAAAAAATCACCGCGACACACGAGCAGCGGCGGCAGACCATGTTGCGCCTCGGCGCGCAGAAGCAGGCACTGGCGCATCAGATCCGCGCGGCCTACATGATCGGCGAAAGCGGCCGGTTGCGCCTGCTGCTGAACCAGGACAACGCGCAGAAACTCGATCGCATTGCCACTTACTACGACTATCTGCGTCGCGCACGCATGGGCTACATCCGCGACATCGGCACCTCGGTGGATCGCCTGACTGCACTGCGCGACCAGCTGGCGCAGCAGCATAGCCAGCTACAGTCGCTGAAAAACCACCAGCAGCAGACGGTGGCGGCGCTGCAGGTGACGCGCGCGCAGCGTGAGCGCGTGGTCAGGGAACTGTCCGGACACATCGCCGGCAGCCTCGGCGAGATCGCCCAGCTGCAGGCCAGCGAACGGCAGATCCAGCAACTGCTGCAATCGCTGCGCGATGCGCTGTCGGATCTGCCGCTCAACGAGGGCCACGACAATCGCCCGTTCCCCAAGCTGCGCGGGCAGCTGCCGTGGCCGGTGCGCGGGCCCCTGCTGGCCAGCTACGGCCAGCCCAAGGCCAACGGCCACCTGGCCTGGACCGGCATCTGGATCGCCGCACGCGAAGGCACGCCGGTGCACGCGGTGGCCAAGGGCCGCGTGGTCTATGTCGGCTGGCTGCAGCGCTACGGCCTGATCGTGATCCTGCAGCACGAAGACGGCTACTACACGCTGTATGGCCATAACAACGCGGTGCTGAAAACCGCCGGCGAATGGGCGCAGGCCGGCGAGACCATCGCCCAAGCTGGCGCCACCGGCGGCTACGAGCAGGACGGCGTTTACTTTGAACTGCGCAAGGGGACCGACGCACTGAATCCGGCGAAATGGTTGCGCCGGTAAACCTGCCGCGCCAGCACGTCATTCCAGCTCCGCCCGCTGCATCCGCCTTTCATTTCAACGTTGTTTTAATAGATAATATTTACATTAAAATAATATATATTTTATAACAACAATCTGCTCATCCGCCGGCACAGCGGGTGAGACCATCGATCTGCCTGGAGTGGCGAACGCAACACGGGGACGATGGTCTATGTGCTATCTTCCAGCCCACATTTTTCTCCAAAACATCCGCACACTCTCCAACATGTCCATGTTCTCGCGCAGCACTCTTGCCCTGGCCGCCGGCGTCATTATCGGCGCCTCCCTCACGCTCACGCATGGCGTCTTCGCCGACAAGGACAAGCCCGATGACCTGCCGGTGAAGGATCTCCAGACTTTCGTCGAAGTGCTGAACCGCGTGAAGTCCGATTATGTCGAACCGGTGGCGGACAAGACCCTGATCGAGAACTCGCTGCGCGGCATGATCTCAGGCCTCGACCCGCACTCGGCCTACATGGACAAGGACGAGTTGAAGGACATGAACATCGTCACCACCGGCAAGTTCGGTGGTCTCGGCATCGAGGTGCAGATGCAGAACGGCCTGGTGCGTGTGGTTTCGCCGATCGACGATACGCCCGCAGCCAAGGCCGGCATCAAGCCCGGCGACCTGATCATCAAGATCGACGACACCCCGGTCAACGGCCTCAGCCTCAGTGATGCGGTCGACAAGATGCGCGGTGAACCCGGCAGCAAGATCACGCTGACCATCGCGCGCCAGGGCATCGACAAGCCGCTGGTGATCGAACTGACGCGCGCCATCATCAAGGTCGCCAGCGTCAAGGGCCGCATGCTCGACAGCGGTCTCGGCTACATCCGCATCAGCAGTTTCACCACCGAAACCGGCGACGCTCTGAACAAGGAGTTGCTCAAACTCAAGGCCGATGCCGGCGGCCAGCTCAAGGGTCTGGTGCTGGATCTGCGCAATAATCCCGGCGGCGTGCTCGACGCCGCGGTCGCGGTCAGCGACGACTTCATCAACAAAGGCACCATCGTCAGCATCAAGGGCCGTGACCCGAGTTCCAATCACGATTTCACCGCCACCCCCGGCGACATGCTCGACGGCCGCCCGATTGTGGTGCTGGTCAACGGTGGCTCGGCCTCGGCCGCGGAAATCGTCGCCGGCGCGCTGCAGGACACCAAGCGCGCGGTGCTGGTCGGCAGCCGCACCTTCGGCAAGGGCTCGGTGCAGACCATCATGCCGCTGTCCAACGGCGGCGCGATCAAGATCACCACGGCGCGTTACTACACACCGTCGGGCCGCTCGATCCAGGCCGAAGGCATCGAGCCGGACATCATCCTGCGCCCGTTCAAGGTCGCCAAGGACGACAGCGCACAGGACGGCTTCCAGATGATCAAGGAATCCGACCTCAAGGGCAGCTTGGAGAATAACCAGAAAGCGGCTGCTGCCAAAGCCATCGCCGACGCCAAGGTGCGCGAGAAGCAGGCCAAGGACGACCAGGCGCTGGCGGAGAGTGATTACGAACTCTATGCAGCGCAAAACCTGCTCAAGGGCCTGGTCATTGCCCACGGCAACTGAGATACACGGTACAAACAAAAAGGCCCGGTTATCCGGGCCTTTTTAATGCCAATGACCCGTCCTGCCTGAGGTTGACACCTTTTCTAAAGTGAAGAGGAGAGTCAAATGGAATCAGGTGTTAAGCGGACGCAGCGTGATTACACGATGGCCTTTAAATTGGCGGTGGTGGGCCAGGTCGAAAAAGGTGAGATGAGCTACAAGCAGGCCCAGGATCGGTACGGCATTCAGGGATCATCGACGGTTCTCAAGTGGATACGTCGACATGGTCGGCCTGTGGAGGAGCGGGCATCATGGGCTCTCCAGGGAGCGCCGATGAAGCACGATCAAACGCCACTGACGCCGGAGCAGCGGATCAAGCAGCTGGAGGTACAGCTGCGGGAAGCCAATGAGAAGGCTCAGTTTTTCGAAGCCGTGATTGATGTCCTGAAGAAGGACTACGGGGTAGTTGTAAAAAAGCCTGTGGGCAAGTCCTCACGCAAAAGCGCGTCAAAGGCTTGAGCGTTGCGAGGGCTTGCCGCTACATGGGCATCAGCCGGCAGGCGCATTACCAGCGGCTAGCGTGCGCGCGCGAGCGCGCACAAGTCTGCGCTCAGGTGATCCAGCGCGTGGACGAGATTCGCCTGCGCCAGCCGCGGTTGGGGACCCGGAAGTTACAGCATTTACTCCAGCAGTCTGACAGCATCCAGATCGGGCGCGATGCCCTATTCAGCATCCTGCGCACGGCCCGAATGCTGGTTCCCAGCAAGCGGGCGTACCACAAGACCACCGACAGCCATCATCGCTTCCGCAAGCATCCGAATCTGCTCAAGCCCAAGGGCGGTGTTGAGCTCACGCGTGGAGAGCAGGTCTGGGTGGCGGATATCACCTATCTACCCACCCGTGAAAAGTGCGTTTACCTGAGCCTGGTGACCGACGCTTACTCGAGAAAGATCGTGGGATACCACGTGCACGACAGCTTGCAGACCGAACAGGTCAGCCAAGCCCTGAAGATGGCCCTCAGGAGCCGGCAGACGGCTCAGCCGCTGATCCACCATTCCGACAGGGGAATCCAGTATTGCTCAAGCGTCTACCAGCAGATCCATCAACGCCATCACCTGACCTGCTCGATGACCGATGGCTACGACTGCTACCAGAACGCACTGGCCGAGCGGGTCAATGGCATCCTGAAGAACGAGTTCTTGCTGCAGCGTCCCGCCAATCTGCAGCAGGCCGAACAAATGGTCCGGCAGTCCGTGCACATCTACAACCACGAACGACCGCATACGTCACTAAAATACAAAACGCCCGATGAAGTCCATCGGGCGTCTTTGAACAACCGGCTTTAGATACAATGCACGCCCCGTACAGGTGTCAACCTATGTCAGGACGGGTCA
>JBOICK010000109.1:0-6319 GCA_050739895.1 Stenotrophobium sp. | reverse complement strand
CTTTAGATACAATGCACGCCCCGTACAGGTGTCAACCTATGTCAGGACGGGTCACAACAGAAAATTTCTACCGATCCCGAAGTACGCGCAGCCACATCAGCAGGCCCGCGAGTCCGAACCCCCACGACCACAGCGGGATGCCCGCGGCGATTGCCGGACGATAGCCGTCGAGTCCGAAGATCAGCGCGGCACAGATCAGGCAGACGCCACCAGCGGTCAGCCGCAGGCTGCGGCGGTTGGCGCGCCGCACTTCCTCGCGCAACGCTTCCAGCATGCGGCGATTGCCGCCGCCGGAACCCACGCCTTCGCCGCGTTCCAGCTGGCGTAGCGCGTGGTGTGCCAGCAGCGGCAGCGTCTCGGCCAGCGCGGGAATGCCGGCGCGGGCTTTTTCCAGCATCGCCGCCGGACCCAGGCGGTTGCGCATCCACTCTTCCATGATCGGCTTGGCGGTCTTCCACAAATCCAGTTCGTCGTAGAGCTGACGGCCGAGCCCTTCGATGTTGAGCAGGGTTTTCTGCAGCAACACCAGTTGCGGCTGCACCTGATAGTTGAAGCGCCGCGCCACCTGAAACAGGCGCAGCAGGAAAAATCCGAAGGAAATGTCCTTGAGCGGCCGCTGGAAAATCGGCTCGCAGATGGTGCGGATCGCGGCTTCGAATTCCTCGACGCGCGTGCCCGCCGGCACCCACTCGCTCTCGACATGCAGTTCTGCGACACGCCGGTAGTCGCGGTTGAAAAAAGCCAGAAAGTTTTCCGCCAGATAGCGCTGGTCGGATGGCGTGAGTACGCCGACGATGCCGAAGTCCACCGCCAGGTAACTGGGTTTCTTCGGATTGGAGGCATCGACGAAAATATTGCCGGGATGCATGTCGGCGTGAAAGAAGTTGTCGCGGAAGGTCTGCTTGAAGAAAATCTCGACGCCGCGTTCCGCCAACACCTGAAAATCCACGCCCATGCCGCGTAGTGTGTCGAGCTCGCGGATCGGGATGCCGTGGATGCGCTCCATCACCAGCACATCCTGGCGCGTGCAGTCCCACAGCACTGCCGGGTGGTAGATCAGCTCGGAACCGAGCCAGTTGCGGCGCAGCAGCGAGGCGTTGGCACCTTCGCGCATCAGGTCGAGCTCGTCGAAGATGATTTTTTCGTATTCGGTGACGATCGCGCGCGGACGGATGCGGCGCGCATCCTCGGAAAATTTCTCCGCGAGATCGGCCAGTGTGTGCAGCAACTGGAGGTCGCTGTGGATCACCTTATTGATGCCGGGCCGGATCACTTTGACCACTACCGACAAGCCCGGATCGTCGGCTGCGGCCGGCTTCATCCGGGCCGCGTGGACCTGTGCAACCGAGGCCGAGGCCATCGGCACAAGGTCGAATTCGCTGAACACTTCTTCCAGTTTTTTGCCCAGCGACTTTTCGACGATCGCCTTGGCCTGCTCGCCGGGGAATGGCGGCACCTGGTCCTGCAGCTTGGCCAGTTCCATCGCCAGATCGGCGGGCACCACATCCGGCCGCGTCGACAGCGCCTGGCCGAGCTTGACGAATACCGGCCCCAGTTCCTCCAGCGCCAGGCGCAGGCGCTCTCCGCGCGGACGGCTGTGCTGTCCAGGCTCGCGCCCGAAGAACTCGGACAGCCCGTATTTGCGGACGACGCGCTGAATCCGCCAGATGCGGCGCATGCGCGAGAAGGAAAAATTCATGCGCGCTGTTCCAGTGAATTCAGGCGGGCTTCAAGACGATCGACACTCTCGCGCAGCAGGTCGACGCCATGCATCCACTCCGCGGCATCGCTGCCGCGCGCCAGGTCACGCGTCTCTTCGCGCAGGTATTCAGCGGTATCCAGGCTCAGCGTCCGCGCGGTCTGGCGACTCCAGCCGAACAGTTTTTGCAGCCCCTGGTTGACGCGATGCGCGGTGGTATCGCCCAGCACCTTCGCCAGCAACTCTTCAGGATCGAAGCCGACCTGCGCCAGCAGGCTGTTGAACCGCGCGAGCAGTTCAGTATCGCCCGCGACCTGCAGACCGCTGGGCACGCCGCCCTCGCCTGCCGTGGTTTTCCACGCCAGACGCAGCAGCAGGGTCGGCGGACCAGACACGGTCACGTCCGCCTGCGGAACTTCGAGCGCAGGCGACACCCGCACACCGCCGCCGTGGAACTCGACGTAGAAAATCCACTCCGGCCCCTGCGCGTGCAGGGCGATGACGCGGCCGGACAGCTTGCCGCAATCGGCGATCACTTCTGGCGCCAGCACCAGATAACGGTTGAGTGCGACCTCAAGGCCGGCACAGAGCAGGGCCGGCGCGCTCACTGGTGCACCCACATGCCGAGAGCAAGTTCGACTTGACGCCGTGAGTAGACGCTCGCCTCGCCGGCTCCGCCCCGGCCAGGCCTGACGGCTTGGCGTTCGCCAGCATGGGCTGTCACTGACAGCCCATGAAAGCCTGGCTCACCCCATTGCCCTTCGGGCAAACACCGTGTCGGCGTGCTCATTCCAGACGAAATCCGCGATGCACCGCGACGATGCCGCCGGCGAGGTTGTAAACCTGTACGCGGGCGAGGCCGGCTTTCTCCATCATGCCCTTGAGCGTCTGCTGGTCCGGGTGCATGCGGATGGATTCGGCAAGGTAACGATAGGAATCGGCATCGTTGGCGACCAGCCTGCCCATCAGCGGCAGCAGCTTGAACGAATACTGGTCGTAGACTTTCGCCAGCGGCTCGATCACCGGCTTGGAGAATTCCAGCACCAGCAGGCGGCCGCCGGGCTTGAGGCAGCGCGTCATCGAACGCAGTGCGGTGTCCTTGTCGGTAACGTTTCGTAAACCAAAGCCGATGGTGATGCAGTCGAACGAACTTTCCGCGAACGGCAGTTTCTCAGCGTTGGCCTGAGCCACCGGAACATTGACGATGCCCTTGTCCGCCAGACGTGCGCGGCCTTCGCCGAGCATCGCGGCATTGATGTCGGAGAGTATGGCCAGTCCCCTGGGACCGGCGAGGCGCGCGAACTCGCGGGTCAGATCGCCGGTACCGCCTGCCACATCCAGCACTTTTTCACCCGGACGCACACCGGCCAGATCAATGACAAAACGCTTCCACAACCGATGCACCCCGAACGACATCAAGTCGTTCATCAGGTCATACTTGTGCGCCACTGACGTAAACACGCCCGCCACCCGCTTCTGCTTCTCGGCGACGGGCACTTCCTCGTAACCAAAATGGGTATAGCCGGATTTGCTCTTCTCAGACATGAATAGGTTCCTGCGGATGATGCCCATTGTAAGGCCTGATGCCGGCACGGGTCTGGACTCCATACGCCGCCGGATGCCGCGCCGGATTTGTGCTGCGACGGCCGGCCTGATCCTGCTGGGCCTGCTGTCGGCGTGCGCCGAACAGCCACATGGCGACTATGCCAGCGGCAACGCCATGCGCGCGCACCTGCTGGCGCGATTCAAACAGGCAGACACCAATGGCGATGAGCAGCTGACGCGCGAGGAAATGACCAAGGGCATGCCGGAGCTTGCACCGCATTTCGACGAAATCGATCTCGACCACAATCAGCGGGTGAACTTCGCCGAACTCTGGTCATACATGCAGTTACGCGCGTTCGCCGCAAACGACGCCCGGGCTCACAGCCGCTATTGATGCGGCAACGCCGTCAATCCGCGGTTACGGCACGTACTTCTTCGGCAGTGCCCCAAGCTTGGTGACGTCGCTGTCGCGTGTCATGCCCATCTGCTCCAGCCGCTCCAGATAGCGCGCCCAGTTCTGCACCTGCTTCTGCACCAGTTCGTGCAGCACGCTCCAGGAGTACAGCCCGGTGTCGTGACCGTCGTCGAAGCGCAGCCGCACCGCGTACTGGCCGACTGCTTCAATCGCGCTGATATTGACGTTGCGCTTGCCGCCGATGAGCATCGGCTCGATCAAACCGTGACCCTGTAATTCAGCGCTGGGCGAGAACACGCGCAGGTATTCGCAAGGCAGATCATGCTGCTGGCCATCGGCGTAGCGCAGTTCCAGCACGCGGGTTTTGCTGTGCAGCTTGATCAGCGTCGGCTGCGGCGCGTTCATGGACAGGATTTGGCGCCGTTTGCGGCTGCGCCTGCGAACCCGCTCTGGGTGGAGACGCCTGAAATATTGTTATAATTAATCATATATTTTATATATTTATTAATTATTGATAACATTCCTTTCGTCGAAACCAGACATAGCGGGTGGCAAAACAATCCGCCGCTACAGGATGTAGCGACTCAGATCCTCGTCGCCGGCCAACTTCTCCAGCTTGGCGTTGACGTAGGCGGCATCGATGCTCAGAACCGTGCCGGACTTGTCCGGCGCCTCGAAGGCGATCTCCTCCATCAGGCGCTCCATCACTGTATGCAGGCGCCGCGCGCCGATGTTCTCGGTGCGCTCGTTGACCTGCCAGGCGGTCTCGGCGATGCGACGCAGGCCGTCAACGGTGAAATCCACGCTGACACCCTCGGTGCGCATCAGCGCCTTGTACTGCTCGGTGAGCGAATAGTTGGGCTCGGTGAGGATGCGCACGAAGTCTTCGGTCTTCAGTGCATCCAGTTCGACACGGATCGGCAGACGGCCCTGCAACTCGGGCATCAGGTCCGAGGGCTTGGCGATGTGAAAGGCGCCGCTGGCGACGAACAGGATATGGTCGGTGCGCACCGTGCCGTGCTTGGTCGTCACCGTGCTGCCTTCAATCAGCGGCAGCAGGTCGCGCTGCACGCCTTCGCGTGAGACGTCCGCGCCGCCGTATTCGCCGCGCTTGCAGACCTTGTCGATCTCGTCGATGAAGACGATGCCGTTTTCCTCGACGTTGCGCAGCGCCTCGGCGCGTATCGCCTCCTCGTCCACCAGCTTCACCGCCTCTTCGTCGACGGCCTGGCGCAGTGCATCCTTGATCTTCATCTTGCGGCTGCGGGTCTTGCCCTGCCCCATGTTCTGGAACATGGATTGCAGCTGATTGGTCATTTCCTCCATGCCCGGCGGACCCATCAGCTCGACGCGGGCGTTGGGCGCATTGAGCTTGATCTCGATCTCGGTATCGTCGAGCTTGCCTTCGCGCAATTGCTTGCGGAACACCTGGCGCGCTGCGCCGCTCTCCTTTTCACGCTGCGTCGAGGCCTCGCCGAAATCCTTCGGCGGCGGCAGCAGCACGTCGAGAATGCGGTCCTCGGCAGCAAGTTCGGCCTTGTCGCGCACCCGCTTCGTGGCTTGCTCGCGGGTCTGCTTGATCGCAGCATCCATCAGGTCGCGGATGATGCTGTCGACATCCTTGCCGACATAGCCGACCTCGGTGAACTTGGTCGCTTCCACCTTCACGAACGGCGCGTTGGTAAGCTTGGCCATGCGCCGCGCAATCTCGGTCTTGCCAACGCCGGTGGGGCCAATCATCAGGATGTTCTTGGGGTGGATCTCGGCGCGCAACGGGCCGTCCACCTGCTGACGGCGCCAGCGGTTACGCAGCGCGATGGCGACCGCGCGCTTGGCCGCATTCTGGCCGACGATATGCTTGTCCAGCTCCTGCACGATTTCGCGTGGCGTCATCATCGCCAATGCGTCGCTTGCGGTTTCGTTCATGACTTGCTCAGACATCGATTTTTTCGATCGTGAGGTTGTGATTGGTGTAGATACAGATGTCGGCGGCGATATGCAGCGCCTTCTCGACGATCTCTTTCGCACCGAGTTCAGAATTCTCAACCAGCGCGCGCGCAGCGGCAGTGGCGAACGAACCACCGGAGCCGATGGCGATCACGCCGTGTTCCTCGGGCTCCATCACGTCGCCGTTGCCGGAAACCATCAGCGAAGCCTCGCGGTCCGCCACGATCAGCAATGCTTCCAGACGACGCAGGGCGCGGTCGCTGCGCCAGTCCTTGGCCATCTCCACCGCTGCGCGGGTCAGGTTGCCGCCATGCTTTTCGAGCTTGCCCTCGAAACGCTCGAACAAGGTAAAAGCATCGGCAGTGCCGCCGGCGAATCCGGCCATGACCTTGTCGTTATAGAGCCGCCGCACCTTGCGCGCATTGCCCTTGACGCGGGTGTTGCCCATCGAGACCTGGCCGTCGCCGCCCAGTGCAACCTGGTTGCCGCGGCGTACGCAAAGAATGGTGGTACCGTCAAATTGCTTCATCGGGATTTCCGTATGCAGGCGTTACCTGATGTTGGGGGTGACGCTGGTCCATTTCAATGACCCGTCCTGACATAGGTTGACACCTGTACGGGGCGTGCATTGTATCTAAAGCCGGTTGTTCAAAGACGCCCGATGGACTTCATCGGGCGTTTTGTATTTTAGTGACGTATGCGGTCGTTCGTGG
>JBOICK010000108.1:0-28369 GCA_050739895.1 Stenotrophobium sp. | reverse complement strand
ACGTCCCATGTCGTGGGCCGACTTGGCCTTGGTGCCCGCCGGCGGGCGCCGCAGGATCATTTCACGCGCGCCGACCTTGAGCAGGTAGGTGATGTTGGATGCGCCGCCCTGGAACTGCTGCAACTCCAGCGGGCCGTCCTGCAGGTCGGGAATCTGCGAACGCAGATACGGCAGGATCACCGCTGGATCAAAGGCATTTTCGTCGCGGACCTTGCCGGGCTGGTCGAGTGCGATGGGCGTACTCATGCGGCTGTCTTCATTTCATGTAGCGCTTGAGGATCTGCTTGGCGACGCTGAGCTTGTGCACCTCGTCAGGACCGTCGTAGATGCGCGCCGCGCGCTCGTGGCGGAACGCGAAGGCCAGTATCGTGTCGTCGGTCATGCCCAGCGCACCATGCGCCTGGATCGCGCGATCGAGCACGCGCTGCAATGCGCCTGCCGCCTGGAACTTGATCAGCGAGACTTCCTCTCGCGCGGCCTTGAAGCCATCGCGCTGCGCGCGTGCCGCGGTCTGCAGCACCAGCGCGCGCGTGGACGCGATGTCCGCGGCGTTCTCCGCGATCCAGGTCTGGATGATCTGGGTCTGAGCCAGCATTTTGCCCGGCGCGATTTCGCGCGAAGCCGTGCGCCGGCACATTTCATCCTGCGCGCGTGCGCAGATGCCGAGCCAGCGCATGCAGTGATGAATGCGGCCAGGTCCAAGCCGATCCTGTGCGAGGATGAATCCGCCGCCTTCCTGTCCGAGCAGGTTCTGCACAGGCACGCGCAGGTCTTCCAGCTTGATCTCGGAGTGTGCGAAATAGCCGCCGTGGGCTTCGCCCATCACTGGAATATTCCGCACAAATTTCCAGCCGGGATTGTTTGTCTCGGCGAGAATCATGCTGGCACGCATATGCGGCGGCGCGTCTGGATCGGTGACCGCCATGATGATGGCGAAGGATGCGCCGTCCGCGCTGGAGGTGAACCACTTATGGCCGTTGATGACGTACTCATCGCCTTCGCGCACCGCTCGCGTCTGCAGCAGCACGGGGTTGGCGCCGGCGGTGTGCGGCTCGGTCATCGCGAAGCACGAACGCAGATCGCCGTGGGCCAGTGGCAGCAGGTATTTTTTCTTCTGCTCGGCGTTGCCGTGCATGTGCAGCAGCTCAGCGTTGCCCATGTCCGGCGCCTGCGCGCCGAATACATAGTGGCCGATTGGCGTGCGTCCCAATTCCTCCGAGACCAGTCCGAGATCGACCAGCGACAGGCCCATGCCGCCGATATCCTTGGGTAGCCCCGGCGCCCACAGTCCGGCTTTCTTCACCAGTTCACGCTTCTGGTTGAGTGCCGGCTCGACGGCGAATGCGTTCCTGAGGAATTCCGGTTCCAGCGGAATCAGTTCGCGGTCGATGAATGCGCGCATGCGCGCCAGTATTTCCTGGGTTGCGGGATTTGTGTCTGGAGTCATGGAAGAAGTCTCAGCGGAAAGTGATGAGCGATGGATCGCCGCTCAGTTCGAGATGGGAGATGTTGTTGAATCCTTGTAGTGCTAAACCCTGGCGGCCCATGCGGAAGATGTGAACGGACGCGTTATTGATGCGCCAGTTCATGCGGAAGGTCATTTCCTCGCTCAGGCCCAGTGCCGCGCGCAGCGCGACGGCGATGACGCCGCCTGAGGTGAATGCGACGATGGTTTTCCTGTCGGCGGCTGCAACTTCGCGCAGGCCAGCCGTCACGCGTGCACTGAATTGTGTCCAGGATTCAAAGGGCGCGCGCTGGTGCGGACGGTCCTGCAGCCAGTAGCTGATGGCTTTGTCAAAGGCGGCTTGGAACAGTTTCGGGTTCTTGTAGAAACTCTTGTCCTGGATCCCGATTTCGGGATGATCACGTGCCACCATCGGGATATAGGCACTCAGGATCGCTTCGAAATCGTATTCGTTGAAGCCCGGATGAATCTGCACCGGCGCGTCCGGCAGGCCCATGCCTGTGAGCGCATGCGCAGCGCTGGCTTGCTGGCGCGACATGTCTCCGCTGTAGAACGCGTCGGACGCGAATTTCAGCCGTGCCCAGTGCTCGCCCAGCGTTCGTGCCTGGCGTGCGCCAAGCAGCGAAAGCTGATCGTAATTGCTGGAGCCAAAAGCAGCCTGGCCGTGACGAACGAGAACCAGCGTCGTCACGGCCGTTTGGTCGCTGTGCTTAGCGGACGATGACCGGACCGCCCAGATGGTGCGCGATCTTGCGTCCTTGGGAATCGGTCAATCCGCTGTCGATGGAAACCTTGTAGGTGCCATTTGCAGGCACCGGAAATACCAGCATGCGGCGATTGTTCTCACCCAGTTCCCAGCTGCCGGATACCGGCTTGCCATGCTTGTCGGTGACCTTGAGGTTGGCATCCAGTCCATCGGTCTTGAAGAAGGCGCCGTTGAACATCAGCACAACCGCTTTCTTGAACGACGCCGGGCCGGCATAAACCAGCGACAGTTGCGCGGGATTCTCGGCCGGCCACCAGTGCATGTTTCCAGCTACCGCGTGGCGGTGTGCTGCCTTGGCTTTGGACTTGTGCTTAACGGCAGGTGCAGGTGGCGCTGCGGGTGTTTCGGCTGCGGTGGGTGCTGCGGCTTCGGCCGGTGCGGGCTCGTTGGCGGCGGCGGGCTCACTGGGGCTGGCCGCAGGAGCGGATTCGGCGGCAGCCGGTTCGCTACTCGCGACAGGCGCAGTTGCAGATGTGGTTGATGTGTCGGCTGAGGCTGTGGTGCTTGCCGCAGCGGATTCGCCAGTGGTCGCCGGGGTCATCATTTCGCTGCTTTGCGCGGGGGCGGCAGCGGTCGCTGCCGCGGCAGGCGTGGTGGCAGCAACTGCCGCGTCACCAACTGCTGCTGCAGCAACGGTGGTAGACGCGACTGCAGCAGCCACTGTACTGGAAGTACTGGCGCCGTTTCCGGCAGTCGCCGGCGCCTCGGAAGGGCCGTTGGGATCGAGTTTGCCGGCAAACACCTGATCGGCGCTGACACTGGCCGGGAATTTTGCTTCGTCGACCTTGTGCGGGTCGAAAATTTCCAGGCCCCAGAATGTGCCGGCGCCAAGTACGGCAACCACGCCCGCCATGGTTAGAAATTTTTTATTCATGTTTGCTCCAATCTCCCTAAAGCATCCCGGTTTACGGCATGGTTCCGGTCGGTACGCCGGTTATGTAATGTCGTTGCGCCTGAAAATGGTTGAATTTGCTGCCCAATGCGCAGGCCGAACTATCCGATACGTACGCGTTGGCGTCAATGCTTCAGTGCACTTTGCCAAGTCCAGTATTGCGGAAAAGCCTATGTTGGCAGGCGCAACACTGCGATAATGACTGCATCGTCTTTAACCTGAAATCATTCCATTAAGGAGTGCGCCATGTCTGACCGCTATCTTGAACTCTCACACACCACTTTTGGCAAGGCGCTGGTCAGCCTGCTGGGTTTGCCGACGCCGCCGCGTCTTAAACGGGCCAGCGGCCCCTGGGTCGCACAGGCATTGGCCGGACGCTTCGCGCTGGTCGGTGCATCGAGTGGTGCACAGCTCTCGCCACAGATGCTGGAAGCGCTGTCCCAACTCGGGCTGGCGCTGCGTATCGTGCCGGATCATCCGGGTCTGGCGGCGCTCAAGCCGGCGGCGCAGGCGCTCAAGCTGAGTCTGGCCGGCAATCCCGCAAAGGAAGTCGGCGAGGCGCCAAATAGCGCCTTTGTTTTTGATGCGACCGGCATGGCCAAGCCCGCACAGTTGCGCGAGTTGTATGACTTCATGCAACCGCTGGTGGTGCAGATGCCGTCGAATGCGCGCGTGCTGATCCTGTCGCGCAATCCGGCGCAGGCCGCTGATGCTGCCGCTGCGGCCTGTTCAACCGCGCTTGATGGTTTTGTCCGCTCGCTGGCCAAGGAAGTCGGCCGCAAGGGCATCACCGTCAACCGTCTGGATGTCTCGACCGGTGGCGAACACTGTCTGGCCGGGCCGATGCAGTTTTTCCTCACCGAGCACTCGGCATTCGTCACCGGCCAGACCCTGCCGGTCGGCCCGGCAGTCGGCGGCGCCCCGTGCGCTTTGTCGGGATCGCTGCAGGGCAAGGTAGCGCTGGTCACCGGAGCCGCGCGCGGCATCGGTGCGTCGATCTCGCAGACGCTGGCCCGCGAAGGTGCGACTGTGATCGGCATGGATCATCCCTCGCAGGAAGGCGGACTTGGCGAGACCATGGGCAAGATCAACGGTGCCGGCCTGGCGCTGGACGTGACCGCCGCCAACGCCGCGCAGCGCATCGCCGAGGAAGCCGGCAAGAAATTTGGCGGACTGGACATCGTCGTGCACAACGCCGGCGTGACCCGCGACAAGATGTTGCGCAACATGCCGGCGCATTTCTGGGACATGGTGCTGGACATCAACTTCGGCTCTATCCTGCGCATCAACGAAGGTCTGCTCAAGGATGGTCTCAAGGACGGCGCGCGCATCGTCTGCATTTCCTCCATCGGCGGCATTTCCGGCAACGCCGGCCAGACCAATTACGCTGCAACCAAGGCCGGCATCATCGGCTACGCCGCGGCGATGGCGGCAACACTGGCCAAACGCGGCGGCGCGATCAACGCGGTGGCGCCGGGCTTTATCGAAACACAGATGACGGCGGAAATGCCGGTGGGTCCGCGCGAAGTCGGGCGCCGCCTGGCGGCGTTGGGGCAGGGCGGCCTGCCGATCGACATCGCCGAGGCGGTGACGTTCCTGACGTCGGCCGCGGCGGGGGGTGTCAACGGCCGCACGCTGAGGGTCTGCGGCCAGAATTTCATGGGAGCCTGAAGTCTGCCAGTATCGCTGCCAAACTGTGTTTTGATAAGCGCCCGCTCTTGGCATTACGCGCTGCACGAACGTTATAAATTATTTATTAAAATATAAATTATGTTATATTATATAACATCAGTCGTGATCGCGAATGCAACAGCGGGTGAGGCATGAGCGCGCTCGAACGCATCGCCGACTCGCGTCTGCCCACCGCGTTTGCCGAGTTTCGCATCAGCGTGTTCAAGGCAGACGATGGCAAAGAGCATGTCGTGCTGTCGCTGGGCGATCTGACCGGCACGCCGCCGCTGGTGCGCGTGCATTCCGAATGCCTCACCGGCGACGCGCTGTTTTCGCTGCGCTGCGACTGCGGCGCGCAGCTGACCTCGGCGCTGGAGAAAATCGCCGGAGAAGGGCGTGGCGCGGTGATCTATCTGCGCCAGGAGGGCCGCGGCATCGGCCTCGGCAACAAGATTCGCGCCTACGCGCTGCAAGACACCGGCGTGGATACGGTCGAGGCCAATCATCAACTCGGCTTTCTCGCCGATGCGCGCGAGTACGGGCTGGCGGTCGAACTGCTGCGCGTGATGGGCCTCAAGCGCATCCGCCTGATGACCAACAATCCGCGCAAGATCGATGCGCTGACCCGCGATGGCATCGAGGTTGTCGAGCGCGTCGCCATAGAATCCGGCCGCAATCCGCATAATGAAGCCTACCTCGACGCCAAAGCGCGCAAGCTTGGGCATTGGCTGACGTTGCCATGAGCAAGGCGCGCGGCAGTGACCAGGACAATGTTGCGGAGGAAACCGCACGGGAGTCCAGGCCAGTCGCGCAGAAGCAGAAGGGATTGCTGCGCGAGATCGGCACGCTGACGATTTCGACCTACAAGGTCTCCAAGGGTTTCGTGCCGCTGCTGCGCCTGATGGCGCATGAACACGACATCACCCGCGATGAATTGTCGAAAGTCATCGATCACGGCTACAAGGCGCTATATCGCCATCCGCTGATGCACGGCACCGAGCGCGTCACCGCGTTCCTGCGCAAGCGCCGGCTGATTCCCAACGAGCAATCCACCGAAGAACTGATCCGCTATCTGGTCGAGCAGGTGGTGGCGCGTTCGCCGATGCCGGTTCCCGAGGCGCTGATCGAGGAGTTCTGGCAGTTCTTCGACGAGCTGTTTTCCTCGCCTGAACTCAAGGGTCTGGGCGAACTGACGCTGGACATGTCGCGTCTGGTGCTCAAGACCTACGAACCGCTGCTGGTCGAGATCATCAATATTCTCAAGGCCGGCCGCCGCTTCAATCAGTGGCAGCTCAACGAACTGCTGCGGCGCGCGGCGATGGTGCGCCACGACGCCGTGATCGTGAAGCGCCAGATCAAGGCGATCCGCTACATCCGGCCTTTTTTCCAGATCGACCCCAAGGACTTCAGCGCGCAGGCCAAGATCATCGCGCAGATGGTGCGTGAGTTCGGGCCGTTCTTCGTCAAGATGGCGCAAGTCGCCGCATCCAACGCCGATTTCCTGCCGGAAGAAATTTCGCGGGAGCTGGCGGTGTTCCACGAAGACGTGCCGCCGATGACCGAGGACGAGGTCAACGCTGCGTTCATGGAGTGCTACGGCAAGCTGCCGCACAAGCTGTTCCTTGAGTTCGACGCCGCCAAGCCGGTCAAGTCTGGCTCGATCGGCTCGGTCTATTTCGCCAAGAAACCGTTCGTCGAGAACGGCCACGAAGTGCTGCGGCCGGTGGTGATCAAGGTCGGCCGCCAGAACATCGACCGCGAATTCGCCATCGGCAAGCTGGTGCTGGGCCTGGCGATCATGTCCTCGCAATACTGGGCGCCGCATTCCAAGCTGGCGCCGTTCCTGCGCGCTATGCAGGAGCAGGTCGACGAGTTCGTCGCCGGTTTCATGGAGGAACTGGATTTCGAGGCCGAGGCCAAGAACCACCTGCGCTTCTACCAGCGCAGCCTCGCCAGCGGCATGTACCGCGTGCCGACGCTGTATTCCAGCTCGCGTCGCATCCTCGAGATGGAATATCTCAGCGATGCCGATAGCCTGACGCGGGCGCTGCGCAAGATGCCGGCGAGCCGGCGTCGAGCGTTCCAGTTCCAGGTCGCCGAGCGCCTGCTGTTCACGATCCTGCATCACATCTTCGTCTACCGCGAAATCCACGGCGACCTGCACCCGGGCAACGTCATGATCGGCTCCGACGGCGCGCTGCACCTGATCGACTGGGGCAACGTGGTTTCGCTGGACGGCAAGTGGAGCGCGGTCTGGGATTACCTCGCCGGTGCGGTGCTGGCCGATACCGACCTGCTGGCCGACGCGTTGATTCGTGTGAGCACACATCCCGAAGCCAACCGCGCGCGCCGCGACGAGATCAAGGCCTATCTCGACGAGACCCTGAAGAAGAAAAACGTGCGCACGCTGACGCGGCGTAATTTCGTGTTCGAGCTGCGCCGTGGCGGCATGGCGGCGCTGCACCGGCGCGGGCAGGCGGTGTTGCACCTGATGTCGAACACCCAGCAGATCGGCGTGGTCCTGCAACGCGATTACCTGCACCTGTCGCGCGCGCTGTTCGCGGCGACCGGCAGCTTCGGCTCACTGTACGAGGACACGCCGAAGAAATACCTCGCCCGCGATGTCATGCTGACGCTGGCGCGCATGCCGCTGACGCTGACCCAGAGCCAGCTGCAGCGCACGACATCGAACTGGCGCCTGCGTCTGTCGCGGCTGCCGATGCCCGGTGCGCTGCGCAAGCGCCTGATGCCGCCGCAGATGACCTTGCCGACCAAGCCGGTGGTGCAGCGCTGATGCTGTATCCGCTGGCGCGCAGCGTGCTGTTCCGGCTCGATGCGGAGGCGGCGCATGACCTCACGATAGGGTTATTCCGTGAATTTCCGCTGCTCGCCACCGCACCCTTCTGCCGTCCGGTGACAGCCGATCCGGTGACGCTGATGGGTCTGCGTTTTCCCAATCGCGTCGGACTCGCCGCTGGACTCGACAAGAACGGCGAGTGCATCGACGCCTGGGGCCGCCTGGGGTTCGGTTTCGTCGAGATCGGTACGGTGACGCCGCGGCCGCAGCCGGGCAATCCCAAGCCGCGCATGTTCCGCCTGCCACAACAGCAGGCGATCATCAATCGCCTGGGTTTCAATAACAAGGGTGTGGATTACCTGCTGGATCGTGTCCGCGCCTCGCGTGCCCGGTATGCCGGCATCCTCGGCATCAACATCGGCAAGAACTTCGATACGCCGATCGAGCGCGCGGCTGACGATTACCTGGTGTGTCTGCGCAAGGTCTATGCGCTGGCCGATTACGTCACCATCAACATCTCCTCGCCGAACACCAAGAACCTGCGCGAGCTGCAGGAAGCCACGCAGTTGCGCGAACTGCTGAGGAAGTTGACGCAGCAGCGCGCCGAGCTGGCGCAGCAACACGGCGTGCGGCGACCGCTACTGGTCAAGATCGCGCCCGACGTGACGCTGGCGCAGATCACGCAGATCGCACAAATCGCGCGTGAAATCGGTATCGACGGACTGATCGCGACCAACACCACCATCAGCCGTCCGCAACTGGATGGCGAATCTCTGGCCACACAGCAGGGAGGGCTGTCCGGTGCGCCGCTGCGCGCGCTGGCGGATGAGGCTCTGCGGCAATTGCGCGGGGCAATCGGCACGGATTTCACCTTGATCGGCGTCGGCGGCATCACCAGCGGTGCCGATGCTCAGGCGAAGCGCGCGGCCGGCGCCGACCTCGTGCAGATTTACACCGGATTCATCTATCGCGGCCCCGAACTGGTCGCGGAATGCGCGCGCATGCTGGCATGAGCTTATTTTCCCGATTGGCATGGACGCGGAAAATCCAGTAGATTCGCCCACTAAATAAAACATCTTTCACCATCCACTAAGGAAGGAATGACAAATGGGCATGAAGCTATGGGGAGCATTGTCACTGTGTGCTTTGCTGGCGAGTTTGGCGATGGGGCAGGCGCAGGCAGACGAAGCAAGCTCATCCGCTGACAGCAGCGGGCCTTATTTTGCGGCGCAATATCTGCATGAATTCAGCGATCACAAGCGCGATTCAGCCGGTGGCAATGGTTACCAGCTCACGTTTGGACTGCCGCTGGACCTGTTGCCGGCAGACACCACGCTGGAAACCAGTTTCCTTGCGCTCAGCCGTAAGCGCGATATCGACGGCAATAAAGACTATCAGCAAGCGCTGATGTTCAATCTGAACCACAACTTCGGGTTGTTTGGCTGGAACGGCGACTTCACCAGCAAGTATCTGCCCAAGTTTTCGCCATTCGGTATTGCCGGTCTGGGCGCGATCCGCGAAGACGTGAGCGGCAGCCGCCACGTCCATTTTGGTGTCGATGCCGGCGCCGGCCTGCTGTTCCCGCTGCCGTGGTACGGCATGACGGTGCGCACCGCCGCGGTGGCGCAGCTGCAGGCCAACCACCAATCCGTGCCCGGTGAGCACGCGCTTCTTGACTACCATCTCACGATTGGTTTGCAGATTCCGCTGACGCCACTGTTTGAGCGGATTCATACCATGAGCACCGAATTGACCAGTTGTGGCGTGTCGGTAGTCAGTCTGTTCGGCACGCGCAGCGATTGTCTGACCGACTCCGATCATGACGGCGTGCCCGATGTCGACGACCAGTGCCCCGGCACGCCCACCGGCGTCAAGGTCGATGCCAAGGGTTGCCCAATCGTCAGTGCGGCCGAGCCGGACAGCGATGGCGACGGCGTGCCCGATAGCCTCGACAAATGCCCGAACACGCAGAAAGGGCTCAAGGTTGATGCCAACGGTTGTGCAGTGGACCAGGTCATCACGCTGTCCGAGGTCCAGTTCGAGAGCAGCTCGGCGAAACTGACCGCGTCCTCGAAGACCATCCTTGACGACGTGGCACGCGGTCTCAACGGCCAGAAGAACCTGAAAGTCGAAATCAGTGGTTACACCGACAGTTCGGGCAAAAGCAACTTCAACCAGCAGTTGTCGGCGCAGCGCGCGGAATCCGTGCGCCAGTACCTGATTGCCCAGGGCGTCGATGGCGACCGCATGTCGGCCAAGGGCTATGGCGACGCCAACCCCAAGGCCGACAACAGCACTGCCGAAGGCCGCGCGCAGAACCGCCGCGTCGAGTTCAAGATCAGCAACAACTGATAGGGGGTTGTCTTATAAGCCGCGTGCGCACTTGTTGCTCACGCGGTTTTTTTTGTTATTGCTCCGGCGAACATTGGCACTGTTCAAGTACCGGAACAATAACTGCGCGTTACGGCTGAACGGCTACCACCGGTTTGCCACCGACCGTGTCGAGAAACTGCGGCGGCTGCCATGCCCTGGCATGTTGTTCAAAACCATAGGCGATAGAGATCAGCGTCGGCTCGCTCCACTTTGCGCCGAACAGCACGATGCCGACCGGCAGGCCGTGCGCGAAACCGGCCGGCACGGTGATCGACGGGTAGCCGGCGACGGCGGCCGGTTGCGAGGCACCGCCGATGGTGGGATCGCCGCTGACGATATGGTCGCCGAGCACCGGATCGGTCATGAAGGCAGGGCCCCATGACGGCGCCAGCAGTGCATCCAGATGCTGTGACTGCAGTGCGGCATCGATGCCCTGCGGTCCGGACAGCTGCTTCGCCTTGGCGAGCGCATCGGTGTATGCCTTGTCGCTGAGCGGCCCTGTCGCCTCGGCCTGCTCGAACAGCTCCTGCCCGAACCACGGCATCTCCGTGTCGGCATGTGTCTGGTTGAAAGCGATCAGATCGGCCAGCGTCTTTACCTTCAGGCCGGTGCGGGTGGCCAGGTAGGCGTTGATGTCGTGCTTGAAGTCGTACAGCAGCACAGTCATCTCCGGTGCGCCCAACTCATTCAGATGGGGCAGCGTGACCGGATCGACGATGATCGCGCCCTGTGCCTTCATCAGCGCGATCGCCTGGTCGAGCGCATGGTCGGCATTCGGCTCGGCGCCGGCGAGCTGACGCACTACGCCGATGCGCTTGCCTCTCAGCCCATTTAGGTCGAGAAAACGCGTGTAGTCGGTGGCGTGACGGTCGGCATCGGCGGTCGCCGGATCACGCGGATCGCTGCCGGCGATCACCGTGAGCAAAGCGGCGGCGTCGGCCACGCTGCGTGCCATCGGACCGGCGGTGTCCTGGTTGTGGCTGATCGGCACGATGCCGCTGCGACTGACCAGGCCCAGCGTGGGTTTGATGCCGACGATGCCGTTCATTGAGGCGGGGCAGATGATCGAGCCGTCGGTCTCGGTGCCGATCGCCACCGTAGCCAGCCCCGCGGCCACCGCAACCGCGGAGCCGGCGCTGGAGCCGCATGGATTGCGGTCGAGCGCGTACGGGTTGCGGGTCTGGCCGCCGCGTCCGCTCCAGCCGCTGCTGGAGTGATTGGAGCGGATGTTCGCCCACTCGCTGAGATTGGTCTTGCCGAGAATCAGCGCGCCGGCCTTGCGCAGCCGCTCGACCAGGCCGGCGTCATGCGGTGCCGGCGCATCGATCAGCGCCAGCGAACCGGCGGTGGTGAGCATGTGGTCGCCGGTGTCGATGTTGTCCTTGAGCAGCACCGGAATGCCGTACAGCGGACTGCGTGCCTTGCTGGCGCTGCGTGCGGCGTCGAGGTCGCCGGCAAGCTGCAGTGCGTCGGGATTCGTCTCGATCACCGCGCGCAGGGTCGGGCCGGTGCGGTCGATCTGCTGGATGCGTTCCAGAAACTGTAGTGTCAGTTGCCGACTATCGAGCGCGCCGGCATCCATGCGTTGCTGCAGTTGCACGATCGACGCGTAAGCGGTGGCGGGCGGCGCGGCATCGGCGGCGATGGCCGGGACCGCAAACTGTGCGGTGACGAGTACAGCGAGACAGGCGATTGAACGGCTCACGGTAACCCCCCAGGTTCGACAAATGCTCGACTCGACCCGCTGTTGCGGTGTTGCACTTGAGAAGTGTTATATATTATATACTATTTATATAATAATTATATAAATAATAACATTTTTCAAGTGCAAATCAGCGACAGCGGGTGCTGCGAATCAGGCCGCTCAGCGGTGAATCAGCGCGGCCTGCACAGTGTTCTGCATCAGCATCGCCACGGTCATCGGGCCAACGCCGCCGGGCACCGGCGTGATGAACGCGGCGCGCTCCTTGGCCGCATCGAATTCGCAATCGCCGACCAGTTTTCCGCTATCCAGACGGTTGATGCCGATGTCGATTACCGTTGCGCCTGGACGTACCCATTCGCCCTTGACGAAACCGGGTTTGCCGATGGCGACGACCAGGATGTCGGCGCGCGCCACTTCCGAGGGCACGTTGGCGGTGAAGCGATGACAGCAGGTCGCGGTGGCGCCAGCCAGCATCAACTCCAGCATCATTGGCCGGCCGACATGGTTGCTGGCGCCGACCACCACCGCGGTGCGGCCCTTGAAACGCTCGCCGGTGGATTTGAGCAGTTCGATTACGCCATACGGCGTACAAGGGCGCAGCACCGGCATGCGCTGGGCGAGGCGGCCGAGGTTGTAGGGATGGAAGCCGTCGACATCCTTGTCCGGGTGGATGCGCTCGATGACCTGGGTCGCGTCGATCTGCGCGGGCAGCGGCAGCTGCACCAGAATGCCGTCGATGCCGTCATCGGCATTCAGACGGTCGATTTCCGCCAGCAGCGCTGACTGCGTGATGTCAGTACCGAAATGCAGTGGCAGCGAGCGGATACCGGTCGCTTCACAGGCGCGGCGTTTGTTGCGCACATAGACCTCGGAGGCCGGATCGGCGCCGACCAGCACGGTGGCAAGGGCCGGTGCGCGGCGGCCGCTCGCGAGACGCGCCGCGACATCCTGACGCACGCGCTCCTGGACCTGAGCCGCAACCGTTTTGCCGTCGATGATTTGAGCGCTCAAGGAGATTCTTCTGTAGGGGTGGCGGGAGTTCTGCCGATATTTTACGACCTCACGTTAAACTACGCGCCCCTTAGCCCGACATCGCGCCAGATCCGTGCCCATACTCTCCGTCGAAGACCTGGCCATCAGCCGCGGCAGCCGCAACCTGGTCCGTGGGCTGAGTTTCTCACTGGACGCGGGCGAAGGCATCCATCTGACCGGCAGCAACGGTGTCGGCAAGACCACTTTGCTGGAAGTGTTGAGCGGCTTGCGCAGACCCGCGGCAGGCACGATCACGCAGCGCCCGGATCAGCAGGATATGCATTGGGTCGGCCACAAAAACGCGCTCAACCTGTCGCTGACGCCGCTGGAGAATCTCGAATTCTGGTGCGGCCTCAATGGTCTGGCGAGCGGCGGTATCGGCGACGCGCTGACGCAGCTGGGCGTGGAGCGCACGCGCCAGCGGCCCTGCCGCAGTCTGTCTGCCGGGCAGAAACGCCGTGCCGCGCTGGCACGGCTGCTACTCGTACAGCGCCCGCTTTGGCTGCTCGACGAGCCGCTCGACGGACTCGATGCGCAAGGCTTGCAGTGTTTTGCCGGCCTGCTGGCACGACATCTGCAAGCGGGCAACGCGGCAATCGTCACCAGCCATCAGCCGTTGCCTGCGTCAGTCGCCGGAATCAGGTCCCTGCAAATATGACGCGCACTTTCCTGGCCGTGCTGCGCCGTGAACTACGTCTGGCCGCATCGGCGAAAATCGAGTGGCTGATGCCGTTGTTGTTCTACGCGCTGGTGGTGCTGCTGTTTGGCCTGGGTGCACGGCCCAATGACCCTGAATTGGCGCTATTCGCACCGGCGGTGATGTGGGTAGCCGCGCTGTTGGCGGCGCTGCTGACACTGGAACGCCTGTTCCGCAGCGACCATGAGGATGGCACGCTGGAGCAGATTTTCCTCGGCGCCGAACCGGTAACGCTGATCGTGCTGGCCAAGTTTGCCGCACATTGGCTGCTGACCGGCCTGCCATTAACGCTGTTGTCGGCACCGTTGGCCGTGGGTCTGGGGCTGTCGATGCGTGCGATTCCCGTATTGACCGGAGGACTCTTGCTGGGGACGCCGGTACTGACCCTGATCGGCGGATTCGCCGGCGCGCTGACGGTGGGCCTGCCGCGTGCCGCGGTGTTGATGCCGCTGCTGGTGTTGCCGCTGCTGATTCCGGTGCTGATTTTTGGTGCTGGCGCTGTGCGCGCGGCACAAAGCGGTCTCGATGCAGCGGCTCCGCTATACTTCCTAGCTGCAATTCTGGCCTTATCCATCACCCTGGTGCCCTGGGCCGCTGCCGCTGCACTTCACAACGCCTTTGAGTAACGAATAATCCCTCATGTGGACCTGGTTTCACCGGCTGGCTTCGCCGCCCACTTTCTACCGTCTTGCTGACAGGCTGGCGCCGTGGTTTGGCTGGGGTGCATTGCTGTTGCTGGCCTATGGCATTGTCGATGGCTTGGTATTTGCGCCGCCGGATTATCAGCAGGGCGACGCCTTCCGCATCATCTACGTGCACGTGCCGGCGGCGGCGCTGTCACTGGCGCTCTACACCTACATGGCGATTGCCGGTGCCATCGCAGTGATCTGGCGGATCAAGCTGGCAGAATGCCTGGTCGTGGCGACGGCGCCGGTAGGTGCCAGTTTTACCGCGCTGGCACTGGCGACCGGCATGCTCTGGGGCAAACCGATGTGGGGCGCCTACTGGGTGTGGGATGCGCGCCTGACTTCGGAACTGATCCTGCTTTTTCTATACGCCGGGGTGATTGGCCTCAATCAGGCGTTCGAGGATCCGCGGGCGGCGGCGCGCGCCTGCGGTCTGCTGGCGCTGGTCGGCGTGATCAACGTGCCGATCGTGCATTACTCGGTGGACTGGTGGAACAGCCTGCATCAGGGCACCACGATCCTCAAGCTGGGCAAGCCCAACATGAGCATGGACATGGCACGGCCACTGTATGCCTGCCTGCTCGGGTTTTTCCTGTTTGCCGGATACTCAATCCTGCGTCGCGTGCAGAACGAACTGCTGCTGCGTGAGCGGGGCACCAGCTGGGTCAAAGAACGGATAGGAGCGTCGCGTGTCTGAGTGGCTGAAGATGGGCGGCTACGCGGTCTATGTCTGGAGCAGTTTCGGACTGACGGCGGTCGTGCTGGTGTGGAATCTGGTCGTACCGGGCTTGCAGCGGAGCGCGATCCTGAAAGAGCTGGACACTGAAGAATGACCAAACGCAGAAAGAGAATGGTGGCGATCGCGGTCCTGCTGCTGGGCCTGTCGGCGGCGGCGGCGCTGGGCTTCACCGCGTTCCGCAAGAACATGATGTATTTCTACACGCCCAGCGACTTGGTCGCCGGCGACGTGCCGACCGATGCGCAACTGCGTCTGGGCGGACTGGTGGTACGCGGCAGCGTGCAGCGCGGTCTGGGCACACAGGTGCTATTCACCCTGATGGATTGCACGAAATCCATTGCCGTGCGCTACAACGGCATCCTGCCGGACTTGTTTCGAGAAGGTCAGGGCATCGTCGCGACTGGTTATCTGGGCAGGGATCATGTGTTCGTCGCGACCCAGGTACTGGCCAAGCACGATGCGAATTACATGCCGCCGCAACTGGCCAGCGCGCTCAAGGACAAGAGCGGCAAGTATTCCTGCATGCCATTCAAGTCGATGGAGCAGGCGAGCTTGGCGCCATGATTCCTGAGCTCGGTCATTTTGCCTTGATCCTGGCGCTGGGCGTGGCGTTTGTTCAGGTGTTGGTGCCGGCCTATGGTGTGTGGCGACGCGACAGCCGCGCCCTGGCGGTGGCGACCTCGGCGGCGCAGGCGCAGTTCGTGCTGGTTATCACCGCCTACCTGTGCCTGACGTGGTGTTTCGTCAGCAAGGATTTTTCAGTGGCCTATGTCGCCGCCAACTCGCAATCCGAACTGCCGCTGATGTATCGCCTGACCGCAGTGTGGGGAGCACATGAAGGCTCACTGCTGCTGTGGGTGACGATCCTCTCCGGCTGGACGCTGGCGGTGGCGACGTTCAACCGCCGCCTGCCGGCGGAAGTCGCCGCGACCACGCTTGCGGTACTGGGTTTCGTCAGCATCGGCTTCCTGCTGTTCATGCTGCTGACGTCCAACCCGTTCGAGCGCCTGTTCCCGGTGCCGCAGGATGGCCACGATCTCAATCCATTGCTGCAGGACCCCGGATTCATCATCCATCCGCCGATGCTGTACATGGGCTATGTCGGCTTCTCGGTGGCTTTCGCCTTCGCGATTGCCGCACTGATTACCGGCCGGCTCGACGCGGCCTGGGCGCGCTGGACGCGGCCGTGGACCACCACTGCGTGGATGTTCCTGACGCTAGGCATCACGCTAGGCTCGTGGTGGGCCTACAACGAACTCGGCTGGGGCGGCTGGTGGTTCTGGGACCCGGTCGAAAACGCCTCGTTCATGCCGTGGCTGGCCGGCACCGCGCTGATCCATTCGCTGGCGGTGACTGAAAAGCGCGGACTGCTCAAGAGCTGGACTGTGCTGCTGGCGATTATCGCGTTCGGATTGTCGCTGCTCGGCACCTTCCTGGTGCGCTCCGGCGTGCTGGTGTCAGTGCATGCCTTCGCCACCGACCCGGCGCGTGGCATCTTCATCCTCGGCTTCCTCGGCACCGTGCTGGGCCTGTCGTTCCTGCTCTACGCCTGGCGTGCGCCGAGACTGGTCAGTGAAGGTGAAATGGAATTGTTTTCGCGTGAGGGCCTGCTGCTGATCAACAATGTGTTCCTGATCACCGCCTGTGCGTCGGTGCTGCTTGGCACCCTGTATCCGCTGGCAGTGGATGCCTTGCATCTGGGCAAGATTTCGGTGGGACCGCCGTATTTCAACGCAGTGTTTGTGCCGTTGTTCGCACCACTGCTGCTGCTGGTCGGCCTCGCTGCCGCAGTGTCGTGGAAACGTGCCAAAGCGCGCGAAGTCTGGCGCCGTTCGCGCATGCCGCTGCTGGTAGCAGTTGTGATCGCAGTGTTGTTGCCGCTGACGCTGGAATACAAATTGTCGCTGCCGGTGATGGCCGGGTCCTTCCTCGGGCTTTGGGCGATTGTCACCGCCGGTCAGGAACTGTGGCGTCGTATCAATACAAAGAGTGATTTCCTGGCGGGCCTGCGCGGCGTGCCGCGCGGCGTATGGGGCATGTCGCTGGCGCATTTCGGCCTGGGCGTGTGGGCGTTGGGCATCTGTTTTGTCAGCGCCTACAGCATCGAGAGGGATGTGCGGCTGGCGCCCGGCAGCACCGCAGAGCTTGGCGGCTACGGCTTCCAGCTCGAAGGCGTGAGTGCGCGCCGCGGGCCCAATTACAAATCCGATTACGGCTCGGTCAGCATTGAGCACCACGGCCGCACCATCGCACAGTTGCATCCTGAGAAGCGTCTGTATGATGCCACCGGCTCGCTGCAAACCGAGTCGTCGGTGGATTTCAATTTGTTGCGCGACCTGTATGTGTCCATGGGCGAGCCGATGGACAACGGCGACTGGACCCTGCGCCTCTACGTCAAGCCGATGATGCGCATGGTCTGGCTCGGCGGTGTGCTGATGTTTCTGGGCGGTTTGCTGGCTGCAACCGACCGGCGTTACCGCCTGTCGCGCACAGTCGAGAATGCAGCTGCCGATACCGCGCTGGCCGCGGCGGCGGATGCCTGATGCGCTACGCGATTCCGGTGGTTGTGCTGATTGGGCTGGTGCTGCTGTTCAGCATCAGCCTGTTCCGTGACCCGCGCGAAGTGCCGAGTCCGCTGATTGGCAAACCGGCTCCGGCTTTCAGCTTGCCTCTGCTGGATAGCAAGGCGCTTTACACCGAGAATGATCTCAAAGGCAGGCCGCTGCTGGTGAATTTTTTCGCCAGCTGGTGCGTCGGCTGCCAGGTCGAGCACCCGCTGCTGCTCAAGCTGGCGCAGCAGGATGGCGTCGAAATCGTCGGTATGGACTACAAGGACACACCAGCTGACATCAACCAGTATTTGCAGCGTCACGGCGATCCTTATCGTCGCGTGATTGAGGATGCACGAGGCAGCGCCGGGTTGGATTGGGGCGTATACGGCGTACCGGAAACCTTCGTGCTCGATGCGCAGGGCACCATCGTCTACAAGCAGATCGGGCCGATGACGGAAGACGCCTGGACGCACAAGATCGAGCCCTTGCTGGCGGTGTCGCGATGAAATCGCTGTTGGCGGCGTTGCTCCTGCTCGGCGCAGGAACTGTCCTGGCCGACGGGCCGCCGGCGCCGGAAGATTCTTTCGCCACCGACGCGCAAGGGCTGAACTACGCGCAGGAGATGCGCTACCAGACACTGACCAGTGAGCTGCGCTGCCTGGTCTGTCAGAACGAGGCGATTGCCGACTCGACCGCCGCGCTGGCTAACGACATGCGCGAACAGGTACGCAGCCAGATCATCGCCGGCCGCACTGATGCGCAGATCCTGAAATACCTCACCGACCGCTATGGCGATTTCGTGCTGTATAAACCACCGTTCAAGCCGGTGACTTTTCTGCTGTGGCTGGGGCCTTTGCTGCTGGTCGCAATAGCACTGATCCTCGCGCTGGGCTTCATCCGGCGCTCGCGGCAGCGGTCCGCTGCGGACGTGCCGAATTCCGATGCGCTGAAGCGTTTGCTTGACGAGATCAAATAAATGATTTTCCTGCTGATGGGCTTGCTGGCGGTGCTGGCGATGGTGCTGCTGACCCGGCCCTGGTGGTGGCGCGGTCGCGGCAATCGTGTCGAGCGGCGTAGCGCGAATGTCGCCGCTTATCGCACGCGGCTGACGGAAATATCCGGCGACATCAAGGGCGGCATCCTCAACGAAACCGACGCCGAGGACCTGCGCCAGGAATCCGCCGCGCGTTTGCTGGCGGATGTGCAGCCGCCGTCCGCGCCGGCATCGCGCCAGATTGGCTGGTTGCTGGCAATCACGCTGTCCGTGGCGCTGCCGGCGCTGGCCGCGTTGTGGTACTGGCAGAGCGAAAGCTGGCGTCTGCAGCGGGATATTGAATTGGTCGCAGCGCATCCCGAACAGGCGCAGACGGTGATGATCGAATCGATGGTGCAGCGGCTTGAGCGGCGGCTCAAAAAAACCCCGGATGATGCCGAAGGCTGGGCGATGCTCGGCCGCTCGTATTTCGTGACGCAGCGTTATGCCGATGCCGCCGCCGCGTACCGGCACGCCAATGACCTGAATGGCGGACAGTCGGCCGAATCGCTGGTCGGTGAGGGCGAAGCGCTGGCGATGGCGCACGATCGCGACCTGACCGGACGGCCGGCACAGCTGTTCGACGCCGCGCTCAAGCTCGATCCGGATAATGCCATGGCGCTGTGGTATGCCGGCCTTGCGGCCGCGCAGAGCGGCGCATACGCAACGGCGCAGGCGGACTGGCTGAAACTGCGCGCACAGGCGCTGCCGCCGGAGATGGCACAGGCGCTCGAAGCGCGGCTCAAGGAGCTGTCTTCGCTCAGCGGCTTGCCGCTGCCACCGATTTCGACTGCGTCAGCAGCTGCAGGCGTCAGCCTGCATGTCGAGGTCAGCCTCGATCCGGCGCTGGTGCGGCAATTGCCGTCCGACGCCACGCTGTTCGTATTCGCCAAGGCAGCCGCCGGCCCGCCGATGCCGCTGGCAGTGAAAAAATTCCTGCCGGGCCAATGGTCACTGAAGGCACCGCTGGAGATTGATCTCGATGACAGCATGGCGATGATGCCGCAGCTGCGCCTGTCGCTGTTCCAGAAATGGTTGGTGATGGCTCGAATTTCTCGCCAGGGCTTGGTGCAGGCCGAGGCGGGCGATTTGCAAGGGCAGATCGTGGTAGACCGTGCTGACGCGAAGAATACAGTGCGTTTGACCATCGGCACGGTCGTTGGCACGTCCGCCCGCTAGTCTCGTTACATGCGATTTATATGTTGTTAATTATAATATATAATAATAAATATTAAATATTATATAACAACATAACGAAAGAAAATGCACACAGCGGGTGTCCGCAAAACTGAACAATCCGCCATTGGCAAAAGCTAGAATGCGCCATACCGCAAATCACAACAGAGGCCGCCGCACATGACGATCACCTTGAGCAAGCTGCCGTCGCCGCTGTCGCTTTATGCGCAGGCGGCCGGTTCCGCGCGGCGGCGTCCCGGTGCGCAGATCGAGATTCCGCGACTGTCGGTTCGCATTGACAATTTCCGCGCGAACCCGGCGCAGCTTGCCGGTTACAACAAGGTCTGCGGATTTGCCGATGCCGGCACGTTGCCGATCACGTTTCCGCAGGTGATGGCCACCGGGTTACAGATGTACCTGATGATCCAGCCGCAGTTTCCGCTGCCGCTGCTAGGTCTGGTGCATCTGCGCAACAGCATCGTGCAGACGCGGCCGCTGCGCGCCGATGAATCGTTTACGGTCGATGTGTCGCTGGGCGAAGCGCGTAGCGTGCGCAGCGGCCTTGAGTTCGATGTAGTCACCGAATATCTCGCCGAAGAAACTGTGGTTTACCGCGCACTGATGACCGTGCTGCACCGCATCGCCGGACCACGCGGCGGCAAGTCGAAACCGGAACCGCTGGATGCCGAGCTGGTGGAATACCGCAACTTCGACGTGCCCGCCGATATCGGCCGGCGCTATGCGATGGTCGGCAAGGATTTCAACCCGATTCATCTGACCGCCGCCAGCGCGCGGTTGTTCGGGTTCAAGCGCGCGATCGCACACGGCATGTGGTCACTGGCGCGCTGCGCGGCGCTGCTGCAGGAAGGCCGCAGTACGTCACCGTGCGAATTGCAGGTGCAGTTCAAGCAGCCGCTGTTCCTGCCGGGCAAGGTCGCGCTCAAGTTCCGCGATACCGGCGGGCAAACACAATTCACACTGCTGGCTCGGGCTTCTGACAAGGTCCACCTCGCCGGTTCGCTGCGCTAGACTACGACACACCCAGGGGAGAATTGATTCGATGCGAATTCGCAAAGCGGTGTTTCCGGTCGCCGGCATGGGCACGCGCTTTCTGCCCGCGACCAAGGCCAGCGCCAAGGAAATGCTGCCGGTGGTGGACAAGCCGCTGATCCAGTACGCGGTGCAGGAAGCGGTCAGCGCCGGCGCCCAGGAACTGATTTTCATCACCGGCCGTTCGAAGAATTCGATCATGGATCACTTCGACAAGGCCTACGAACTTGAAGCGGAGCTTGCCGCCAAGGGCAAGACCAAGCTGCTGGAAGTGGTGCAGGAAGTCCTGCCGCCTGGCATCACCTGCATCTTTATCCGCCAGGCTGAAGCGCTCGGGCTCGGTCACGCCGTGTTGTGCGCCTGGCCGGCGGTTGGCGACGAGGATTTCTGCGTCATCCTGGCCGACGACCTGATCGACGGTCACATGCGACCCTGCCTTGCGCAGATGCAGGGCGTCTACCAGGAATACGGTACCAGCGTGATTGCGACCCAGCGCGTGCCGAAGTCGGAAATCAGCGGTTACGGCGTGGTTGACGTCAAACCGGTGGCCGAAGGGCTCGGTGAGATCAAGCGCATTGTCGAAAAACCCAAGTCCGAGGACGCGCCCAGCGATCAGGCGGTGGTCGGCCGCTACATCCTGACGCCACGCATCTTCAAGCTGCTGGAGCACACCCAGCGTGGCGCAGGCGGCGAAATTCAGCTGACCGATGCGATCAGCATGCTGCTGCAGGAACAGACCGTGTTGGCCTACGAATTCGATGGCACGCGTTACGATTGCGGCAGTAAACTCGGCTATCTCAAGGCCAATGTCGAACTGGGCCTGAAACATCCGGAACTGGCGGAAGATTTCCGCAAATACCTGGGCGATCTGACCTTGGACTGGAAGCGCCCGGCGGCAACAAAAAAATGATCCGGTGTGCGGCTCTTACGACATCCGGAAAACAGGAGACTTCGAGCACATGAGCGGCAGCAAGTATCAGAGTTTTATCGAAACCTCGGCGATCAGCGGATCGAATGCGCCGTATATCGAAGCTTACTACGAGCATTTCCTCGAAGATCCGGAATCGGTCGATCCGACATGGCGTGCGTATTTCCGGTTGATCCAGGACCAGAGCGCGCCGCGTGAAATTGCACATGGACCGGTGATCGCGCGCTTTGAGAAACTGGCGCGCGAACCGCACCGCGTGGTCGCGGCGGAATCCGGTTTTGACGCGGTGGCGGCGCAGAAACAGGCTGGCGTCCTGCGCTTGATCAACTACTATCGCGTGCGCGGCCATCAGGCCGCCAGACTCGATCCGCTGGGGCTGGAACTGCCACAGCAGTTACAGGATCTCGATCCGGAATTTCATGGCCTTTCGGCGGCCGACATGGACACGGTATTCAATACCGGTTCGCTGGCGACCAAGAGTGAACGCCTGCCACTGAAGGAAATCATCCGCATCCTCAAGGCGGTGTATACCGATACCATCGGCGCGGAGTACATGTACATCACGGAGACCGCGCAGAAGCGCTGGATCCAGAACCGCCTGGAGCTGGTGGCATTCCAGCCCAAGCTGACCCGCGAGCGCAAGCAGGAGGTGTTCATGCAGTTGGTGGCCGCCGAAGGCATCGAGCGCTACCTGCACAACAAATACGTCGGCCAGAAGCGCTTCTCGCTGGAAGGTGGCGATTCGCTGATTCCGGCGCTGGATGAAGTGCTGCATGCCTGCGCCGAACGCGATGTCGAGGAAGTGATTATCGGCATGGCGCATCGCGGTCGCCTCAACGTGCTGATCAACATCCTCGGCAAATCGCCGAAAGACTTGTTCGCGGAATTCGAGGGCAAGTATTCGGCCGACTCGCTGAGCCGCGCCGGCGATGTGAAATATCACATGGGGTTCTCCGCCGACGTTGAAGTCGGCGGCAAACCCTTGCATATGGTGCTGGCGTTCAATCCCTCGCATCTGGAAATCGTCAACCCGGTGGTTGAAGGCTCGGTCAAAGCGCGACAGACGCGGCGCATGGACGAAGCCGGGCAGCGCGTGGTGCCGGTACTGATCCACGGCGACGCCGCCTTCGCAGGTCAGGGCGTGGTGATGGAGACGCTGCAGCTGTCGCACTCCAAGGGCTACAGCACCGGCGGCACGGTGCACATGGTTGTCAATAACCAGATTGGATTCACCACTCCCAACCCGATTGAAGTTGAGGCAGGCCGCCAGTCACGCACCTCACGATATTGCACGGATCTGGCCAAGATGCTTGAAGCGCCGGTGTTCCATGTCAACGGCGATGATCCAGAGTCGGTGGTTTTCGTCACGCGGCTTGCGATGGATTTCCGCAACGAATTCCACAAGGATGTGATCGTCGATATCTGTTGCTATCGCCGCCACGGTCACAACGAGGCGGATGAACCGTCGGTGACCTCGCCGGTCATGTACGCCGCGATCAAACAGCAGCCGACGACGCTCGCGCTCTATGTGCGCAAGCTCAATGAGGAAGGCGCGCTCAGTAACAGCGACGCCGAGGTCACGGTGCAGGCTTATCGTGACGGTCTCGACAAGGGCGTGAACATTGCCCGCAACACGCTGGGACTGGTCGGCAACAAGTACACCGTCAACTGGAGCAGCTATCAGGGCAGCGAATGGAATACGCCCACCAACACCGCAGTCAGCGTCGAGATGATTCGCACGCTCAGCGACAAACTGCTCAAACTGGAAGACGGCTTCACGCTGCATCCGCGTGTGCAGAAGATTTTCGAGGATCGCGCGAAGATGGCCGCCGGCGAACACCCGATGGACTGGGGTTTCGCCGAAACCATGGCCTATGCGACGCTGGTCACCGAAGGTTTCAATGTGCGTCTGTCCGGCCAGGATGTGCGGCGTGGCACGTTTTTTCACCGGCACGCCACGATCCACGATTACAAGAACGGCTACCACTACACGCCGCTGCGCCATCTGGTTAACGAAAAATACCGTTTCGTCGTCAATGACAGCCTGCTCTCCGAAGTCGGAGTCCTCGGTTTTGAATATGGCTACAGCACCACCGACCCGGATTCGCTGGTGATCTGGGAAGCCCAGTTCGGCGACTTCGCCAACGGCGCGCAGGTGCTATTTGATCAGTTCATTTCCAGCGGCTACGCCAAGTGGGCACGCTTGTGCGGCCTGACGATCTTCCTGCCGCATGGTTACGAAGGGCAGGGACCGGAGCATTCCTCGGCGCGTCTGGAGCGTTACCTGCAATTGTGCGCGGAGAACAACCAGCAGGTCTGCGTGCCGTCGACTCCGGCGCAGATGTTCCACATGCTGCGCCGACAGATGAAACGCAGCCTGCGCCTGCCGCTGATCGTGATGACGCCAAAGTCGCTGTTGAGGCATCCGCTGTCAGTGTCGTCGCTGGATGATTTGACACAGGGATGCTTCCAGCCAGTGATTCCCGAAGCCGAGACGATTGACGCGAAGAAGGTCAAGCGCATCGTGTTTTGTTCCGGCAAGGTCTATTTTGACCTGACGCAAGCGCGCCAGAAGGACCAGCTGAACACCGTTGCGCTGGTGCGCATTGAGCAGTTGTACCCGTTTCCGCGCGAGGATTACGAAGCCGTACTGGCGCAGTATCCAAATGCAGCCGAGGTGCTGTGGTGCCAGGAGGAACCTGAGAATCAGGGTGCCTGGTATCAGGTCAAACACCGGTTGAAAGCATACCTGGGACACAGGCACAAGCTGATGTATTCGACGCGCAAAGGCGCGGCGACGACCGCATCGGGTTATCTCAAGGTGCACCAGAAAGAACAGGCCGACGTAGTGCAACAGGCACTGACTGGCGGCATGGTGGCCGATTGACACAATCACGAAATATGGCTGTTTACCGATAAAACCGATTTAACCAGCGACGAATTGCGCCCACTGAAAACGCAAAAGGAAAAAAGCATGAGCATAGAAATCAAAGTCCCGAACCTGCCGGAATCGGTCTCGTCCGCCACTGTTGCCACCTGGCATGTGAAGGCCGGCGACATGGTCAAGCGCGAGCAGAACCTGATGGACCTGGAGACCGACAAAGTCATGCTGGAAGTGCCGGCGACGGCCGACGGCGTGCTCAAGGAAATCCGCGCGCAGGCCGGCGCCACGGTCAACGCCGGCGATATCCTCGGCATCCTCGAAGCGGGCGCGGGTTCAGCCGCAGCGCCCGCGGCAACGCCGGCGCCTGCCGCTGCAAAAGCATCTGTGCCGGTTGCAACGACCACCGACGACGGCCAGAGTCCCGCAGTGCGCAAACTGCTGTCTGAACTGGGCCTGTCAGCGGCGCAGATCGCCGGCAGCGGCAAGGGTGGCCGCTTGACTATCGAAGACGTGAAGGCACACGCCGCAAAGCCGGCGCCAGTCGCTGCACCTGCCAAGTCTGCGGCCGCTCCCACTCCCGCTGCATCGCCCGCACCACGTGCCGCCGGTGCCCGCGAAGAACAGCGCGTGCCAATGACGCGCATCCGCGCGCGCATCGCCGAACGTCTGATCGAAGCACAATCGACCGCGGCAATGCTGACCACTTTCAACGAGGTCGACCTGAAGGCGGTCAACGACATTCGCGCCAAGTACAAGGACAGCTTCGAGAAGGCGCATGGGGTCAAACTTGGCTTCATGTCGTTCTTCGTGCGCGCGGTGATCGAGGCGCTGAAGAAATATCCGGCGGTGAATGCTTCGATCGACGGCAGCGACATCATCTATCACGGCTACTACGACATCGGTATCGCGGTATCGTCGCCGCGCGGCCTGGTGGTTCCGATCCTGCGCGATGCCGACTTGCTGTCCTTCGCCGACATCGAGAAGGCCATCGCCGCCTACGGCGCCAAGGCCAAAGACAACAAGCTGACGATGGAGGACCTCACCGGCGGCACGTTCTCGGTCACCAACGGCGGTATCTTCGGCTCGATGATGTCGACGCCGATCCTGAATCCGCCGCAGAGCGCAATTCTCGGCATGCACGGCATCACCGAGCGCCCGGTGGTGGTCAAGGGGGAGATCACGATCCGGCCGATGATGTACCTGGCGCTGACCTACGATCACCGCATCATCGATGGCCGAGAGGCGGTATTGTCGCTGCGCATGATCAAGGAATGCCTGGAAGATCCGGCAAAGATGCTGCTGCAACTCTGATCCGGGACGCTGTCGACGGGTCCGCAAGGCGGGCTCGTTTATTTTAGCGGGTCGGGCATACTTGCATCATGCCTGCGACACCCCGACAAGAACCCATCCCGTTCATCACGCTGCCATCCTGGGTCAAGGCGGCAGCGAAGTGCGGGTTCAACATCGAGCCGGTGTTCCGCGAGCATGGTATCCAGACCGATCTGGTGCATCTGGAAAGCGCCAGCGTCGATCCGTTGAGCCTCGAAAAGGTCATGGGACGTTGCGTACAGCTCGCGCACGAATTTGCACGCGGCACGCACTTTCCGTTCGTGCTGGGCGAGACATTCGCCTTCGACTATTTGCCTGATCTCGAGACCTTCGTCACCACCGCGCCGACCCTGCGCCAGGCGGCGCGGGTATTTGAATGGGTACGGACGCTGATCAATCCGTTCATTGACGTGCGCATTGAAGAGCGAGGTCGCCACGCCTATCTGTTGATGGATGTAGGCACACCGGATGGGCGCGCCGCCAATCCGTATTTCATCGAACTGCTGTTCGCGACGGTGCATAAATTCTTTCGTGCGCTGACGCGTGAACAGGCGCAGGTTGAACAGATGACGTTCAGATACCACGCCCCTGCGTACGCAGCGCTTTATGAAGCCTTCTTTCATGTGCAAGCACATTTCGGCAGGCGCAGGAACGCTGCAGTATTTGACCGCCGTTTGCTGGATGCGCCATTGGGTGGCGCTTTTCCGACGCTGCACCGGCAGGCGGAGTATCTGGTCGAACAGCGCGTACGCAAACTGCCGCGCAAACCGGGGCTGCTGGCCGCCATCGAAACGGTTTTTGCCGAGCACCCGGAACTTCTTGGACAGGGTATCGCCTCCGTCGCCACGCACATCGGCCTGGGGCCGCGCACACTGCAAAGACGCTTGCGCGACGAAGGCCAGAGTTTCGACGAATTGCACACACATGCGCGTTTCCGTGCGGCGATGCGCCTGCTCGAAACCTCGCCGGAGGACATCGACACGATCAGCGAGCGATTGGGCTTTTCCGACCGCCGCAGCTTCACCCGCGCGTTCAAGCGCTGGAATGGCAGCACGCCCAGCGATTTTCGTTCGCGCGCCACGAAGCTGCCGGCGTTGACGCGAAAAGTTCCCTCAGGTCGCGCGCGGTCATAGCCAAGCACCCGCAAGACCTCTAGATTCGTCTACAGGACTTCCGAGGAACGCACTCATGCAAAACACTCACGCCATCGTCACGCGCCAAGGGCCGGACTTCGGGCTCGACGGTGATATTCCAAAATACTGGCTGGACGGCGATGCCTTCAAGTCGCGCTTCTTCGACGCGATGTCGCTGCTGTTTCCCGAGGGTGAGAAATTCTTCATTGTTTGCGTGCGCGATTTCCGCGACCGCATCGCTGACCCCATGCTGCGGGCGCAGGTCAAGGACTTCATCTACCAGGAAGGCCAGCACGGCATGGTGCACACGCAGTTCAACAATCGCGTCAAGGCGCAGGGCGTGGAAGTCGACAAGGTATTACAGAAACAGAACGACATCATGTTCGGGTTCTTCCGCAAATATTTTCCGCGCAGCTTCACGCTCGGCCAGACCGCCGCCGCCGAGCACCTGACAGCGCTGATGGCGCACGGATTTTTCTCCAACGCGCTGATGGCGAAAGCCGACCCGCGCATCCGCGCGATGTATGCCTGGCACGCGGTCGAGGAGATCGAGCACAAGGCCGTTGCCTACGACGTGCTGACCAAAGTCGCCAAGGCGAATTATTTCACGCGTGTGCTCAGTTTCATGCTGGTGACGTTCACTTTTCCGTTCCATGTCTTCATGATCATGCGTCACATGTTCAAGGTCGATGGCGTCAAGAACAAGCCGCTGGTCTGGCTCAAAGGTCTGTGGTGGCTCTATGGCTGGGGCGGACTCTACCCACGCCTGATGCCGCACTATCTCGCCTATTTCCTGCCATTTTTCCACCCGTGGAAATTCGGCGACATGAGTATTTACAAGCTCTGGACTTCGGAGTTCGAGCGCCATCACGGCGACGCCATCGCCGCGGGTGACGCGGTGGCCGCGGCAGCCGGTCATGCCGGATAAAAAACGCACCCCATAAATTCGCGAATAGTTCATGATCGTCGTGCCTCCCCGCTGTTCCCGCGCTAAAATGGCCGGAAACCAGAGAGGGAGCAGACATGAGCGATACCTTTGATGTCGTAGTCATTGGCGGTGGGCCCGGCGGTTATCCCTGTGCTATCCGCGCCGCCCAACTGGGACTCAAGGCTGCTTGCATAGATAGCTGGCTGAATCGCGACAACTCGCCGGCTTTTGGTGGCACCTGTCTCAACGCCGGCTGCATTCCCTCAAAGGCGCTGCTGGAATCCTCGGAAAATTATCATCGTGCGCTGCATGAGTTCGACGCGCATGGCATCAGTGTCAAGGGGGTAAGCCTGGATCTGGCCAAGATGCAGGCGCGCAAGACCAGCGTCAGCCGCAGCCTCACTTCGGGCATCAAGACCCTGTTCAAGGCCTATGGCGTCACTGGCTTTGAAGGTTTCGGAAAACTGCTTGGCAATGGCAAGGTCGAGTTCAAGTCGCACAGTGGCGAGACCAAGACACTGACCGCCAAGCAC
>JBOICK010000107.1:0-9306 GCA_050739895.1 Stenotrophobium sp. | reverse complement strand
CTCGCTTCAACGACCATGCTGAGCAGGCCGGTCTTGGGCGCGAGCAGGCGGCCGGTGCGACTGCGGCCGCCTTCGGGGAAGAACTCGATCGGATAGCCGCGCTGGATCAACGAGTCCACATAGGCGCGGAATACCGCCGTATAGATGCGGTCGCCGGAAAAGCTGCGGCGCATGAAGAATGCGCCGCAGCGCCGCAGCAGGCCGCCGACCACCGGCATGTTGAGATTGATGCCTGCGGCGATATGTGGCGGCACCAGTCCGGCGTGGTACAGCGAATACGACACCAGCAGGTAATCTGCATGCGAGCGATGGCTGGGCATGTAGATGATTTCATGCGCCTGCGCCAGTTCGCGCATTCTTTCCAGACCCTGCACGTCAATGCCCCTGAACACGCGGTTCCAGACGAAGCTGCCGAGGAAGCGTTCGAGGAAGGTCAGGCTCAGTATCGAATAGTCGGCGCAGATTTCCTCGGCGCATTTGCGCGCGTATTTGCGGCACTGCTCGGCGGTGCGGGCTTTTTCTCCCGATGATCCGGACGCGATCGCGCGCTGCACACCGGCCGATTTGAGCAGGCCATCAATCACCACCTGGCGCCGCAGCAGGGTCGGTCCCAGCGCCGCAGTGCGCGCACGCAGGAAATGGAAGTGCATCACGCGCCGCAGCTTGCGGATGACCGTGGGGGCGTCCTTCTCCTTCTCGACGTATTCGCGGAACGACAGCGGCAGCGCGAAGTTGACGAAGACGTTGCGACCGTTGGCGAGGATGATGAAGAATTTGCGGATCGCACTGGCCTGCGGGCTGTCAAAGAATGCCAGCTTGAACAGGCTGGTTTCGGTGCCAGGGTCGCGGCCCCAGAACAACGACACCGGCACCAGCTGCGCCTCGTAAGACTGGGTTGCGATTGCGGTTTCGAGCAGTCGCGTCAGCTCGGTGGCACGCAGGCGCGTTTCCAGCAGCGCCGGCAGATAGACCACGCCGGCACGTTGCGGCGTCGGGAAATTCAGGCCGGTGCGGCCAGGTCGAGGAAACACCAGGTCCTTGCAGATGCGGTCGAGCACGAACAGGTCGGCCCAGGAGCGTGTCGGCAGGATATAGACCACCGGTTTGGTCGGATCCAGCTTGAGTTCGGCGCGGATGTCGCTGCGCGTCAAGCGGTACTGGATCAGCCATTGCAGCGGCTTGAACAGCATCGACGCCAGCCAGAAATAGACACTGTTCAGCAGTCCGCGCATTGCTGCTCCCTATGCCACCCCTGCGACCGACCGGGCCGGGGCTTGTTGTCAGTTGTCCGTCAGCGCGCAGTTTAACGCAGCCTTGTGGCGGCAAGCGTTTTCAGGCGCCGCCGGGTGTCGCCGCTGTATCTCGTTCACACTTCAAGGATGTGATAATATATTTATATTATACTAATATAGTAAATATATAAAAACATTATTCCCACGAAGACGCTGACAGCGGGAGAGCAATTTATTGCACTGCACGATTGACCGCACGCAGCCAACGCTGCAAGTTGTGCACCAGCGCAAGGTTGCGTTGATGCTGCGGTCGCAGGATCAACATCGACAACTGCAAAATCGGGACCGGGGTGTGTGGCTCCAAAGGGAGTTTGGCGGCGCAACGGATTGCGCCGCTATTCTTTTGGCGCGATCAATGCTGGCACTGGATTGCGCGGCATCACGCTAATCCCCAAACTAATCCCCGCCATCCCCGCAACGACCCTCCGGCATGGATATCCGCGCAATATTTTCACAGGTTCCGCTGTTCGCGCGGCTTTCGCCCGAAGCGCTGGATGCGTTTGCCGCACGCGCCCAAGTGGTTGAAGTCAGGAGTGGCGACATCCTGTTGCGCGAAGGGGATGTCGCGACTGCGGCCTATGTGGTGGCGGCCGGCCGCCTGCGTGCGATCCTGCCCGACGGTACCTTCGCTGGCGACATCGGCAAGTTCGAGTTGCTCGGCGAGATCGCAGTGTTTTCCGGCGAGCCGCGCAGCGCCACCGTGCATGCGGTGCGCGATTCGATAGTTCTGGGCATCAGCCGCAAGGACCTGCTGAAGCTGGTCAAGGCCTATCCGATGGCGCTGCTCGCCATCACCCGCGTCATTATCCAGCGGCTGCGCCAGAATCAACGCAGCCGCACCCTGCAGAGCGCGCGCAACACGCGTACTTTCGCGGTGATCCCGGCCAGTGGCGATGTCGATGCACATACGTTTGCCGAAACCCTGTGCCAGGCATTGGCGCGGCACGACAGTGTCAAACTGGTGGACGATGTTTTTGTCGATAGCGCGCTCGGTACCGACGCGGCGCAATGTCCATTCATCGACAATGACGCCAATGCGCGACTGATGACCTTGCTGGGCGAGGTTGAAGATCAGCATCGTTACCTGGTCTATGCCGCCGGTGGTGACGCCAACGCCTGGGCGCGCCGCTGCATGCGCCAGGCCGACCACATCCTGCTGGTCGCCAACAGCACTTCGATGCCGTTGCTGACGCCGATGATCGACCTGCTTAACGATAGCGGCGCGACGCGTGCGCCGGTCAACCTGGTACTGCTGCGGCCGCAGGCGGCGGAGGCCGGCGAGGTACTACGCTGGCGCGAGCACGTTCGCGCCAAGTCACATTTCTTCGTGCGGCCGGCGAATGACGGCGACTACGCCAGTCTGGCGCGGAATCTCACCGGCCGCGGCATCGGCCTGGTGCTTGGCGGCGGTGGCGCGCGCGGTTTTGCGCATATCGGATTGCTGCGCGCCTTGCGCGAACTGCAGATTCCGGTGGATGTAGCGGGGGGCTCCAGCATGGGCGCGTTCATCGCGGCGCTCTGCGCAAGCGGCTATGACCACAACGAGATCGCGCATATCACCCAGGATACTTTCGTCCGCCACAACTATCTCAATGACTATATGTTCCCCACGGTGGCGATGATCCGCGGCCGCAAGTTTGTGCGGCGGCTCCACGAGATTTTCGATGACCGCCAGGTCGAGCATTTGCGCACGCCGTTCTTCTGCGTGTCGACCAACCTGACCCGCGGTACGGCGATGGTGCATGACCGTGGCCCGCTGTACATGTGGCTGGCGTGCAGCATGTGCGTGCCGGGTGTGGCGCCGCCGGTGGCCTACAAGGGCGAACTGCTGGTCGACGGTTCGGTGATCAACAGCCTGCCGACCGATGTGATGCACGATCTGCGGCGCGGTCCGATCATCGCGTCCGATGTCAGCACCGAGGGTGATCTCGGCGTGCCCGGCATTGAAGGCCCTGATCCGGAAGGGCTGCTGAGCTGGCGTGCGCCCAGCGGCAGCAAGCGACCCGGATTATTCAGCATCATGTTCCGTACCGCGAGCTTGACCAGTGAAAGCGGCATCGCCGCTCGCGCCGCCCGCGCCGATCTCTACCTGCGCATGCCGGTTTCCGGTATCGGGTTGTTCGACTGGAAGCGGATGGACGAAGTAACCGAACGCGGTTACGAGTTCGCGATCGAGAGATTGCAGCCGCTCAAGGACGCCCTGCAGAAATAGCGCCGCTCACAAAAAAGCCCCGGCAGCGGACTGCCGGGGCCGGGAAACGCGTGTCTATTATTCTGACAGCACCTTGAATTCGACCCGACGGTTCATCGCGCGACCTTCGCGCGTCTTGTTGCTGGCGACCGGATGGGTTTTGCCGAAGCCTTCCGATTTCAGGCGATTGCCGGCAATGCCCTGCTCGATCAGGTAACGGCGCGCCGAGGCGGCGCGTTCCTTCGACAGCTTCAGGTTATACGCCGCACTGCCGGTGGAGTCGGTATAGCCTTCAACCGCCAGCTTCATCGACGGCTGGCCTTTGAGCCCGGCGACGATGCCGTCGAGCGAGTGCCTGGCGTCCGCAGTCAGGCGCGCCTTGTTGAACTCGAAGTTGATGTCGTGCAGCACCACGGTGGCCGCCTTGATCGCGCAGCCGCGCGCATCCACGCGCATGCCGCGCGGCGTGTTCGGGCACTGGTCGATGCTGTCGGGCACGCCATCACCATCGCTGTCCATCGGTGTGGCGGGCGGTGGCGGAGGCAGCGCCGGCGGTGGCGGCGCTACTGCTGGAGGCGGCGGCGGAGGCGGCGGTAACACATCATCGCCGTGATAGCCGAAGGCGATCTGCACGCCGGCACTGACGCGCGTGTCGAGCACATGACTGTGGCCGGGGGAGACCGCCCTGTCGAACACGCCGATGCGTCGCGCCTCGATGCGGATCGCCGCCGTGCGCGCATGATTGAGATTAATCAGGAAGCCGCCGCCGGCGTTGGCGTAGGCCGCGGTCTTGATGCCGGTAACGAGGTGATCGCGCTCGGCGCCGCCGCCTGCCAGCAGAAACGGTACAAAAACGTGATCGCGACCCAGTGGCTGGATGGTGAAATCCAGTCCGCCGCTAAAATCGCGTTCGCGTTCGGCAGCGCCCTTGCGGGTAGCCTGAATCCCGGACAGGCTGATTTCAGGGACAAAGTAATCGTTGACCGGGAAGCCGAACAGAAAGGTGGCCCCGAAACCGTTCTCCAGCGCACGCGCCGTGCTCGGAAACTGGTAGCTGCCCATGAATCCCAGGTACGGTGTATCGTCGGTGTTGGCGTAACCGGCCTGCGCCACGCAAACCAGCAGCGCAACAGTCAAGGGTTTGCAGAGGTGTCTCATCGTCATCGTCATATACCCCGGTTGCATGTATGGGTCTGAAGGCCTGCATGACCTTCGCAGCAGATGATACAGCAGCGCTGCCGAGGCGCGAATCGCCTGTGTCACTGCGTTCGAATAAATTCGCGCGGACATGAAGGTTTCCACCCACGACGGCTGGACAATGCTTGCCTAATATCATCGGCACTTCCAGTCCATCCGAACGCCAATGCGCAGATTCGTCGCAATCGTGGTTGTTTGCATGCCTGCCCTGGCTGCGGCTCTTGACTATCCGCAGGCTGTACGCGGCTCTGTGACGGACGACTATTTCGGCACCCGCGTCGCCGATCCTTACCGCTGGCTGGAGGATATCGATTCGCCGCAGACGCAAGAATGGGAGGCTGCCGAGAATCGTCTGACGCTGCCGTTTCTCGCCGCGCTGCCTGAGCGTCCGGTGATCCATGCGCAACTGACCCGCTTATGGAATTACCAGCGCTACGATCTGCCGCAGAAAGTTGCCGGCAAATATTTCTACGCGCGCAACGACGGTTTGCAGAACCAGTCGGTGCTGTATGTGCAGGCATCACTGGATCGGCCGGCGCGCGTGCTGCTCGATCCCAACACGCTATCGGCCGACGGCACAGTCGCGCTGGCGCAATGGCAGGTGTCGCCGGACGGGCGCTGGCTGGCCTATGCCACGGCGACGGCCGGTTCGGACTGGAATACGTTCCGCGTACGTGATGTCGCCAGCGGCAAGGACACTCACGACCTGCTGACTCACATCAAGTTTTCCGGCATCGCCTGGACGCACGATAACGCCGGGTTTTTCTATTCGCGTTACCCCGGTACCGCCCCGCACGCCGGCGTGTTCGAGAAACTGGAGAACCAGCGGCTGTATTACCATCGTCTCGGCACGCCGCAGTTCCAGGATCAGCTGATCTACGACCAGCCGGCCCACCCGCGCAGGATTTTCAACGCCACCGTGACCGACGACGGCCGCTATGCGCTGGTCAGCGTCGCACGCGGCGCCAGCAACAACACCGCGTTGTATTACAAGGATCTGGGTGATCCCTCGCATCCGCGCGTCGATGCGCCGGTGCAGCGACTGGTCGGCGATTTCGAGAATGTCTACAACGTCATCGGCAATCGCAGGCACGTGCTCTACGTTTTCACCGACCGCGATGCACCGCGCGGGCGCATGATCGCAATCGACCTTCACGAGCCGCGACCTGGGCATTGGCGCACAGTGGTTCCGCAACAGCGCGATGTGATCAACGCCGCGGTGCTGGCAGACGGGCAACTGGTGGTGAGTTTCATGCACGATGCCTCCGCGCGCCTGCGGCGCTACACGCTGGCCGGAAAATTTCTGGGCGAAATCGGTCTGCCGGGACCGGGCGCTCTGGATGCGGTGGAAGGCCAGCCGCAGATCAGTGGCAGGGCTGGCGACCCGGAGATGTTCTATGCCTACACTTCGTTCAACCGGCCACCAACCAATTATTACTTCAACGTGCGCAGTAGCAAAGGCGGCGTATTTCAGGCGCCGGAACTGAATTTCAATCCGGACGACTACGTGACCGAGGAGGTGTTCTGCACCTCGAAGGACGGCACCCGCATTCCGCTGTTCATCAGTTATCGCAAGGGCCTGAAAAAAAGCGCGAACACTCCGGCCTACCTGTATGGCTACGGCGGCTTCGATATTTCACTGACGCCGTCATTCTCTGTTCCCAATCTGGTGTGGATGGCGCGCGGCGGGATTTATGTGCAGGCGATCCTGCGCGGCGGCGGTGAGTACGGCAGCACCTGGCACGACGCGGGAGCCAAATCGCACAAGCAGAACGTGCTTGATGATTTCACTGCCGCCGCCGGCTACCTGATCGACCGCGGTTGGACTTCATCGGCGCATCTGGCGATCGGTGGCCGCTCCAACGGTGGCCTGCTGATCGGCGCCGTGCTGAACCAGCATCCGCATCTGTTCGCTGCGGCGCTCGCCGGGGTTGGCGTGATGGACATGCTGCGTTTCCAGAAATTCACCATCGGCCAGGCCTGGGAGACTGACTACGGTTCCTCGGACGATGCTGCGGGGTTCAGGTGGCTATATGCCTACTCGCCGTATCACAACATCAGGCCCGGCACGCAATATCCGGCGGTGCTGGTGACCACCGCAGATCACGATGATCGCGTCTATCCGGCGCACTCGTTCAAGTACGCCGCGGCCCTGCAATATGCGCAGGCCGGCGACAAGCCAGTGCTGATCCGCATCGAATCACGCGCCGGCCATGGTTGCTACGGCTGCGGTGAGCCGGTCGGCAAGCTGATCGAGTTGTGGGCCGATCAATTGGCGTTCATCGCGCATTACACGCAGAAATGACGTGCGAGAGACAAGGCTCGGCTTGCGCGCCGTGCTGGCGTATTGTTAGGGTGTTCCGGCCATGCGACGGCGCATGACCTGCCCCGTGAGCATCCGCATGCCGTGCCGCCTGCACGGACGGGTGTCCCGGCAAGTTCTTACCCGGAGGTCTTCATGTCCATCCTGATTCTGGTCGTCATCGTGCTCGTCGCCTGCTGGGTACTCGCCTACATCGGCGCGCCGCTGCTGCTGTGGACGGCCGTCATTGGCCTGGGGCTGGTGGCTCTAAAGGCGGCGGCGCTCATCGGCTGCACCGCATTCGCGGTCAGCGGTGGCATCTTCATCGTGCTGGCGCTGCTGCTGAATCTGCGACCGCTGCGCCGGGCCGTTATCACCGGGCCGGTGTTCGCCGTGTTCAAGAAAGTCCTGCCGGTGATGTCGTCGACCGAGCGCGAGGCACTGGAGGCGGGTGATGTCTGGTGGGAGGCCGAGATGTTCCGTGGCCGGCCGCAGTGGAAAAAATTGCTGGACTTCAAATACACGCCGCTGACCGCCGAAGAGCAGTCGTTTCTCGACAACGAGTGCGAGGAAATCTGCAAGCTGTGCGACGACTGGAAAATCGAGTTCGAGCACAAGGATCTGCCGCCGCAGGTCTGGGCCTACATCAAGGAGAAGAAATTTTTCTCCATGCTGATCAAGAAGGAGTACGGCGGCCTCGGCTTCTCGGCGCTGGCGCAATCGTCGGTGGTAACCAAGCTCGCCACCAAGTCCATCGCCATGGCGGTGACGGTGATGGTGCCCAATTCACTGGGGCCGGGTGAGCTGCTGATGCACTACGGCACCGACGAGCAGAAGAAAAAGTGGCTGCCGGGATTGATTGACGGCAGCGAGATTCCCTGCTTCGGCCTGACCGGGCCGGAGGTCGGCTCGGACGCCACCGCGATGCCGGACCTGGGCATCGTCTGCTACGGCGAACACGAAGGTAAAAAAACTCTCGGCATCCGCCTCAATTTCGAGAAGCGCTACATCACGCTGGCGCCGGTCGCAACTGTCGTCGGCCTCGCGTTCAAGCTGCGCGATCCCGACGGATTGCTCGGCGACAAGAGCAAGACCGACTACGGCATCACCTGCGTGCTGTTGCCGGCGAATCATCCCGGTGTCGAGATCGGCCGCCGGCATTATCCCGGTGCGGCGTTCATGAACGGCCCGATTTTCGGCAAGGACGTGTTCATCCCGGTGGAGTGGATCATCGGCGGGCCGAAAATGGCGGGCAAGGGCTGGCGCATGCTGGTCGAATGCCTGTCCGCAGGCCGCGGCATCTCGCTGCCGGCACTGGCGACCGCGGCGGGGCAGTCGAGCTATCGCAGCACCGGCATCTACGCGCGCATGCGCCGCCAGTTCAAGGTCGCCATCGGCAAGTTTGAAGGTGTGCAGGAGGCCACGGGCCGCATCGCCGGTCATGCCTACATGCTGGAAGCGACGCGCGTCCTCACCGCCTCGGCGGTCGATCACTGAGCGCCGTCGGTGGTCACCGCCATCGCCAAGTACCACATGACCGAAACCATGCGCAAAGTGCTGATCGACAGCATGGATGTCACTGGCGGACGCGGCATCCAGGAAGGCCCGCGCAACGTGCTGGCCACGGCCTACAAGGCGACGCCGGTGGCGATCACGGTCGAGGGCGCCAACATCCTCACGCGCAACCTGATGATCTTCGGCCAGGGCGCGATCCGCTGCCACGAATACGTGTTTCCCGAAATGGAAGCGGCGCGCGAGAACGATCTCGCCGCCTTCGACAAGCTGCTGTACGGGCACATCGGCTTCTCGGTGAACCGCGCGGTGCGCGCCTTCACTCACGGCATCAGCGGCTCGCGGCTCGCGCGCGCGCCGGTGAACGGTCCGCTGGCGCACTACTTCAGGCAGATGGAGCGCATGTCCTCGGCGCTGGCGTTCTGCTCCGATACCACAATGGGCGTGCTCGGCGGCAAGCTCAAGTTCATGGAACGCATGTCCGCGCGCCTGGGTGATGTGCTGTCGCAGCTCTACATCGCCTCCGCCGTGATCAAGTTTTACCTCGAAGGCGGGCAGCAGGAAGACGAACGGGACCTGGCGCGCTGGGCGCTGGACAACTGCCTCTACGAAATCGGCAAGGCATTCACGGAATTCCTGGAGAACTTCCCGGTGCGCCCGGCCGCATGGGTGATGCGCCGCGTCGTGTTTCCGCTCGGCAATCCCTACCGGCCGGTGTCCGACCGCCTCAACGCCAAGGTCGCGGAGCAGCTGTTGGAACAGACCGCCGTGCGCGAGCGCCTGACCTGGTTGGTGTTCAAGAACGGCGGGCC
>JBOICK010000106.1:0-15247 GCA_050739895.1 Stenotrophobium sp. | reverse complement strand
CGGCGATGCCATGCATCGCCGCCAACTTTTTCTTCAGGCGGAAGCCGCTGCCGTCGGGATAACGTGCGAGATCGGTGCCGGTGACTGCTGCTGCAACCGCCTCGCGCACTTTCGGACTCATGCCCAGCGGATTTTCGTTGGACGACAGCTTGACCGCATCGGAAACACCGAGCTTGCGCTGCAGTTCATCGATCGGCATTCCAGGCGTGTAGGCTTCAAGCGACAAGACGCCGGCCAGCGCTTTTTTATATAAAGCTTGGCTCATCACATCACCGCTCGCGGATACGAGCCGAGTATTTTGAAGAAAGCCGCATTTGTACGCACTTCATCCAGTACCTTTTTCACTTTTTCCTGTTGCGCATGGCCGCTGAAATCGATGAAGAAGAAATAATCCTGCACTGCCGCATTCTTCATTGGCCTTGATTCGATGCGATTGAGATCGAGGTTGGCGTTGGCAAATGGCTGCAACAACTTGAACAGCGCGCCCGGCAGATTGCGGTGCGCCGACAGCACCACCGAGGTGATATCGCCGTCAGTCGGCGTCGGGTCCTGCTTGCCGATCACCAGGAAGCGCGTGGTGTTGCTGGAGTCGTCTTCGATATTCGAAGCCAGGATATTGAGACCATAAAGCTTCCCGGCCTGCTGGCTGGCAATGGCCGCTCCGCCCTTGTCCTTGGCGATCCGCGCCGCCTGGCCGTTGCTCGAAACTGTTTCGCGCTCGGCACGGGGCAGCTTGGCGTCGAGCCATTTGCGGCATTGAGCGAAAGACTGTGCATGCGAATAAACATGGGCAATCTTGTCCAGGCTGGTTTCGCACGACAGCAGGTGGTGATGCACCGGCAAGGCCACCTCACCGCAGATGCGCAGCTTGGTGTTGACCAGTTCGTCGAGCGTGTGGATGACCACGCCACCAGTGGAATTCTCCACCGGCACCACGCCGTAGTCGGCGGCGCCGCTCTCGACGTCGTGGAAAATTTCGTTGATCGCGCTGGCCGGCCGCGCCTTGACGCTGTCGCCGAAATGCTTGAGCACCGCCGCCTGCGTATACGTCCCTTCCGGGCCGAGGTAGGCGACCGTCAGCGGTGACTCCAGCGACAGGCACGCAGACATTACCTCGCGCATCAGCCGCGCCATCACCTCGTCGGTCAGCGGTCCGGTATTGCGCTCCATGGTCCGGCGCAGAACCTCGGCCTCACGCGACGGGCGATAGTGATCACCAAGCTCGCCTTTGCGCAGCTTGATTTGCGCGACTTCCTGAGCGATGCGCGCGCGCTGCGAGATCAGCGACTGGATCTGCTCGTCCAGCACGTCGATCTGTGCGCGGGCTTTGGCTAACGGCCCTTCGGTCATGGTCATTCCTATACGATTTTACGTTCCTGTCGGGCCATGCATGCGCACAAAACCCGCTCGCCCTGAAAGCGCTTCAGGGCGGGCGGGAGCCCAAACCGGGTGCGGATTCTATCGCGCAGCGATCATCCGCGTCGCCAGCACACCCTTGATTGCCGCGATTTCTGCAATCACGCTCTCGGGAACCGCCGAATCGACATCCGCCAGCGTATAGGCGATATCGCCACGCGATTTGTTCAGCAGGTCAGCAATATTGAGGTTAAAACGCGCCAGCACCGTGGTGATCTGCCCAACCATGTTGGGCACGTTGGCGTTGACGATGCACAGGCGCGTCACCCCCTGCATCATCGGCATGACGGCCTCGGGGAAATTGACGGAATTGCTGACGTTGCCCACCTCAAGGAATTCGCGAATCTGGTCGGCAACCATGACGGCACAGTTGTCCTCGGCTTCGCCGGTCGAGGCGCCCAGGTGAGGCGTGGCAATGACGCGCGGATGCCCCTTGAGCGCATTGCTCGGGAAATCACAGGCATAGGCGTGCAAGGTACCGGCGTTCAGGGCCTCGACCACAGCGGCTTCGTCAATGATCTCGGCGCGGGCAAAATTGAGGATAACGCCCTGCTTTTTCATCAGCTTGAGTCGGTCGGCGTTGATCAGACCGCGCGTGGCGTCGAGCAATGGCACGTGTACCGAGATGAATTGCGACTTGGAAACAAGGTCGTCGACCGACAGCGCCTGCTTGACGCGCGCGTCCAGCTTCCAGGCATTCTGCACAGTCATCGCCGGGTCGAAACCATACACATCCATGCCCAGTTCGATCGCTGCGTTGGCGAGCTTGACGCCGATGGCGCCCAGGCCGATCACGCCGAGTGCGCGACCCGGCAGTTCAAAGCCGACGAACTTCTTCTTGCCGTCTTCAACCGCGACATGCATGGCTTTATCGTCGCCATCCAACTTGCGCACGAAATCCAGTGCCTGCGGGATGTTGCGCGCGGCCAGCAACATGCTGGCGATGACCAGTTCCTTGACTGCGTTGGCATTGGCGCCCGGCGCGTTGAACACCGGCACGCCGCGCTGCGACATCTTGGCGACCGGGATGTTGTTGGTGCCGGCACCGGCGCGGCCGATGGCTTTCACCGACGCGGGAATCTCCAGCTTGTGCATGTCGGCCGAGCGCACCAGCACCGCGTCCGGGTTCTGGAATTCGGAAGCGATCTCGTAGCGCTCGCGCGGCAGGCGCTCGAGGCCGAGCTTGGAAATGTTGTTGAGAGTCTGGATCTTGAGCATTTGAAACTCCTGAAAGCTTCACCCGCTATCTGCGGGTGGGCAAATAATGTTGTTATTAAATATATTATAAATTAATAAATATTCAATATATAATAACAAGTAAAGATAACCGTTAGGCGAGAGCGGATGAGCGTTTTACACCACTCAGCCATGCGCCTTGGCGAATGCCTGCATGCACGCGATCAGTGCACGCACGCCATCCTCGGACATCGCGTTGTACAGGCTCGCGCGCATGCCGCCGACCGAGCGGTGCCCCTTGAGGCCGGACAGTTTCGCCGCCACCGCGCCCTTGAGGAACTCCGCGTCCAGCTCGGCATTCGGCAGCGTGAACGGCACGTTCATCCACGAGCGATCCGCGACATTGACCGGGTTGGTGTAGAACGGCGTCGAGTCGATGTAGTCATACAGCAGCTTGGCCTTGCGTGCGTTGCGTTCGGCGGCCGCCTTGAGTCCGCCCTGATCCAGCAGGTACTTGAACACCAGGCCCGCGACATACCAGGCGAAGCACGGCGGCGTGTTCAGCATGGATTCGTTTTCAGCCATCTGCTTGTAGTCGAAGATGCCCGGCGTGCCGGGCAGCGCCTGCCCGATCAGGTCGTCGCGCACGATGACGATGGTCACACCTGAGGGGCCGATGTTCTTCTGCGCGCCGGCATAGATCAGGCCGAATTTCGACACGTCCACCGGACGCGATAGGATGGTCGAGGAGAAATCCGCCACCAGCGGCACGCCGTTGGAACCACAGTCTATTTGGGGAATCCAGTCGAACTCCACGCCGTGGATCGTCTCGTTGGGCGTGTAGTGCACATAGGCCGCGTTCGGGTCCAGCTTCCAGGTGTCGCGCGCCGGGATCGCGGTGAACTTGCCCGCCTCGCCGCTGGCAACGACATTCACCTTGCAATACTTGGCCGCTTCCTTCGCTGCTTTCTTGCCCCAGTCGCCGGTGACGATGTAATCGGCGCCGGTCTTGCCGCGCAGCAGGTTCATCGGGATGTAGGTGAACTGCGCGGTGGCGCCGCCCTGCAGGAACAGCACCTTGTAGTTGTCCGGGATGCCCATCAACTCGCGCAGGTTCTTCTCGGCGGCCTGGGCGATGGACATGAAGGGCTTGTCGCGATGCGACATTTCCATCACCGACATGCCGGTGCCATTCCAGTCCAGCATCTCTGCCTGAACCTGTTTGAGCACTGCCTCCGGCAGTGTCGCCGGACCCGCACTGAAATTAAATATGCGTGACATATCAGTTCCTTATATTGATAAGTTAATGTTAAATACTGTGCGCTTTCTCTACAGCCAATTTTCCGTTTCCAGCCCCGGCACGGCGGCGAAAGCCCCCGGCGCATCCGTCACCAGGATCAGCTGATGCGCCAGCGCGGTTGCCGCCACCAGCAGATCGTAGCGATCCATACGCTCGTTGCTTTGCCGCTGATAGGTCCCCAGCGTCGTCGCATGCAGCGCTTCATTCGTCCCGAAATCCAGCACGCGGACGCTGCCCAGGAGTTCACGCAACAGCCGGCCCATTTTGCCTTGGGAACTCGCACTGGCACGCAACTCCATCTCCGTCTCCATGCGGCCGATGATGGAAATGGCAACGTCACTCGGCTTCAGCGCCGACAGCTTCACCACAACCGGCAGCCGGCCCTTGACTGCCGCCAGGATGATGTTGCTGTCGAGCAGGTATTTCACCAGCGCGCCTCGGCGGCCGATGCGCCCGGACGCCACGACTTGGCAGTCAAGGGCTGCGCAGCCAGATCCGGCGCGGGATTGCGGAAATGCTCCCTGAGCAATTCCGGCCAGTCCTTTTCCTCGTTGTGCTCCAGCCATTCCTGTACGGCGCGAACGATGATGCGGTTGCGTGTCACGCCCGCCTGCACTACCGCCTGATTCAGGCGCTCAACCGTGACATCGTCAAAATGCACACTGAAATTCATGACTTATAAACAAACATAACAGGTGATGTTAGTAATAATACATGAAGTCTAGGATGATGCACAAGCTCATACAGATCCAGATTCAAGCGAGTCATTCTGGCGATTCAATTCCGCGCTGCGCGCCTCGCTGCCCAGCAGGGTAACGAGGGCCAAAACGATGCTCACCACACCGATGGTCCAGGCCAGAATCCAGGCGTAGTCATTGCCGTGCGCTTCAGCGATGCCGGCCTGGAACGGGCCCATTTTCGACATTGCCAGGTTGCCGATCTGGTAGGCGAATCCTGGCAGGATCGCGCGCACTGCTGGTGGCGATAGTTCGTTCAGATGCGCCGGCACGATGCCCCAGGCGCCCTGGATCATGAACTGCATCAGGAACGCACCGACCGCGAACATCAGCGGCGCCGTCGAATAGGCCCACAGCGGAATCATCGGTAGCGCCAGCAGCGCGGCCAATGCAATCGCCTTCCTGCGACCAATCTTCTCCGACAAGGCGCCGAAGAAAATACCGCCGAACAGCGCGCCGAGATTCATCGTGATGGCAATCAGGCTGGTGGTGCCCGCATCGAATCCATGCTGCACCTGCAGGAAAGTCGGGTACATGTCCTGCGATCCGTGCGAAAAAGCGTTGAAGCACGCCATCAGCGCAATCATGAACAGGAAAACCGGGAAATAGCCCTTGATCGCGGTCCAGTTTTCACCAACTGTCGCCCGCTTTTTGTGCTGGCCCGCCAGCCAGGTCGGCGACTCGTCCACGGTCGCGCGGATATACAACACCAGCAGCGCTGGCGACGCGCCGATGACGAACATGCCGCGCCAGCCGACATGCGCAAACGCGAGGCCGAACAGGATCGAGGCCAGCAGGAATCCGATAACGTAGCCCTCCTGCAGGAGACCGGAGAACAGGCCGCGCCCTTTTGCTGGCAGGGATTCCAGCGCCAGTGCCGCACCGATGCCCCATTCGCCGCCCATGGCAAAACCGAACAGCGCGCGCAGGACCAGCAGTGTCGTCAGGTTCGGCGCGAAGGCGCAGGCGAATTCAAATACCGAGAAGCTCAGCACGTTGATCATCAGGATCGGCCGGCGACCGTAGCGTTCGGCCAGCCAGCCGAAGAACAGTGCGCCCAGCGGACGCATCGCCAGCGTCAAGAAGATACCTTCGGAGACACTCTTGACGTCGGTATGAAAATCGCCGGCAATCGCGCTCAGCGCAAAGACGAAGATGAAAAAATCAAAGCCGTCGAGCGCCCAGCCCAACAGAGCCGCGACGAAGGTGTGCCGTTGCGAACGGCTCAACTGCCTGAAGCTATCGAGCATGCCGTGGCCCTCCGCCACTGTCACTGCGAATTCATCGCAATGACAGCGAGGCTAGCATGCGCAATTTCCTGAAGTCTTCTTCCCTGTCATCCCGGCAAAGGCCGGAACCCAGTGACTGAGCGATTCACTCCTCAATTCTGGATTCCGGCCTTTGCCGGAATGACGAAAAAACATCCCTGGTTCACGCCACGGTTGGCGCCGCTGAGGCAGCGTCGCCCGCCTCGCCCTCGTCTTCCGCCTCAATACGATCCACGCTGACCAGCCGATCACCTTGATCCGGGCGCATCAGGCGCACACCCTGGGTGTTACGGCCCATGCTGCGCACATCGGTGGTCTTGAAACGGATCAGGTTACCGGACTCCGAGATCAGCATGACCTGGTCGCCTTCCGCGACTTCAATCGCGCCGATGAGGTTGCCGGTCTTGTCCGACAGCGCCTGCGCAATGACGCCCATGCCGCCGCGTCCGCGCAGCGGGAACTGCTCGATCGCCGTACGCTTGCCGTAACCATTTTCGGAGATGGTCAGGATTTCGCCGTTATTCGCCACAATCAGCGCTATCACGCGGGCAGCGACATCGCTGGCAGGAGCCAGTTCTTCCGCCGCATCGTCGGTGACAACGTCCTCCGCCGCGCCTTCGTCTGCAACTTCGCCAACGCGGACCAGCCGCATGCCACGCACGCCGGTGGCGCCGCGACCCATGGCGCGGACGCCGGCTTCATTGAAGCGGATCACACGGCCAGCATCGGAGAACAGCAGCACATCGCTGCTGCCAGTAGTCAGTGCCACGCCGACCAGTTCGTCATCGGCGCGCAGATCGACAGCGATGATGCCGTTGCTGCGGATATTGGCGAAGGCCGACAGCTCGGTTTTCTTCACCGTGCCGCGACGTGTCGCCATGAAGATGAAACGGTTGGCGAACTCGCCGTCGGCGAAAGACTTGACTGGCAGCACCGCGCTGATTTTCTCCTTGGCGTCCAGCGGCAGCAGGTTGACGAAGGGTTTGCCACGCGAACCGCGAGAGCCGGACGGCAACTCAAACACACGCAACTTGTAAGCCTTGCCCAGGCTGGAGAAGCACAGCAGCGTGTCGTGCGAATGCGCCACCCACAGGCTGTCGACAAAATCTTCTTCCTTGGTGCCGGCCGCGAGCTTGCCGCGACCACCACGCTTCTGCGCCTGGTATTCATCCAGCGCAACGGCCTTGACGTAGCCCTCGTGCGACAACGTCACCACCATGTCCTGCGGCGGAATCAGGTCTTCGCGGGCAATGTTGAGCGCGGCGCCGGTAATTTCCGTGCGGCGCGCATCGCCGTACTGTTCCTTGATTTCCAGCAACTCGATGCGGATCACTGACAGCAAGCGCGCCTCGGAGCCGAGGATGTCGAGGTAATCGGCGATGGCCTCCAGCAATTCCTTGAACTCCTCGTGAATCTTGTCCTGCTCCAATCCGGTGAGGCGATGCAAGCGCAATTCCAGGATCGCCTGCGCCTGTGCCTCGGACAGCCGGTAGCCGCCCTCGACCAGACCGAACTCATCGCCAAGATCGGCAGGCCGCGAAGCACCCGCACCACTGCGCTCCAGCATCGCCGAAACCGGACCGGCCGCCCACAGGCGCGACACCAATCCCTGCTTGGCCTCGGCGGGGCTGCGGCTGGTTTTGATCAGCGCGATGATTTCATCGATGTTGGCCAGCGCAATCGACAAGCCTTCCAATACATGCGCGCGTTCGCGTGCCTTGCGCAGCAGGTAGCGCGTGCGACGCGTGACCACTTCGCGGCGGTGCCGCAAGAAAATCTGCAGCAGCGATTTCAGCGACAGCGTGCGTGGCTGGCCGTCTTCCAGCGCCACCATGTTGATGCCGAACACGGTCTGCAACTGGGTCTGCTGGAACAGGTTATTCAGCACCACGTCGGCGTTCTCGCCGCGACGCAGTTCGATCACCATGCGCGTGCCGTCCTTGTCGGACTCGTCGCGCAGCTCGGTAATGCCCTCGATCTTCTTGTCCTTCACCAACTCGGCGATTTTTTCCAGCAATCGCGCCTTGTTGACCTGATAAGGCAACTCGGTAGCAATAATCGCCTGCTTGTCCTGACCGATGTCCTCGAAATGCGTGCGCGCGCGCAGCACGATGCGGCCGCGGCCGGTTTCGTAGGCTTCGTAAAGGCCATGTGCATCCAGCATCAATCCCGCCGTTGGAAAATCCGGCGCCGGAATCAGCCGCATCAAGCCCGCCAGATCAATCTCCGGGTTATCGATCAGCGCCACGCAGCCATCGATCACTTCGCAGAGATTGTGCGGCGGGATATTGGTCGCCATGCCGACCGCGATGCCGGAACTGCCGTTGATCAGCAGGTTGGGAATCTTCGCGGGCAACACCATCGGCTCGTTCTCGGAGCCGTCGTAGTTGGGCTGGAAATCGACCGTGTCCTTGTCGATGTCTGCCAGCAATTCGTGCGCGATGCGCGCCATGCGGATTTCGGTGTAACGCATCGCCGCCGGCCGGTCGCCGTCGACGCTGCCGAAGTTGCCCTGTCCGTCCACCAGCATGTAGCGCAACGAAAACGGCTGCGCCATGCGCACGATGGTTTCGTAGATCGCGCTGTCGCCATGCGGGTGATATTTACCCATCACGTCGCCGACAATACGTGCCGATTTCTTGAAAGGCTTGTTGTAATCGTTGTTCTGCTCCTTCATCGCGAACAGCGAGCGGCGATGCACCGGCTTGAGGCCGTCGCGGGCATCCGGCAGCGCACGCCCGACAATCACGCTCATCGCGTAATCGAGATAGCTGCGGCGCATCTCGTCTTCGAGATTGACGGAGAGAATTTCTTTGGCGAATTCGGTCATGTAAAAAGCCTGAAGGCCGCACTTGGCGCGGTCTGATTTTTATGAAGGAAATGAGCGATTTATTACTCGCGTGATTTTAGCACAGCGAGCCTTGTTTCTGGCCTGAAAAAGCCATTGAAATTACGCTACCCGCTCTCGCATGACAGCACGCCATGCTTGTTATTATTTAATTACTATAAATTAATTAATAATATAGATAATAACATTTATTTTTACCTAATCTGTGATAGCGGGTGCCTGCTCAACAGCGTATCCGAACTCGTAGATTGGGTTAGTGAGGCATCTCACCGGGATTCTCTTCGGTGATAAACCACCGAACCTCGATGCTCAGACAAATTGGCGGGTTACGACCCAACCCACACTACTGGCTCAAAGTTTTGTGCGCATTCGCCGTGCTTGATGGCAACGCGATATATTCGGCCCTACCTGCATTGCGAAATTATTGTGGCCCCCATGGCACAGTCGTTTAATAAATCCGATGAATTCTTTATATCAGCCCTACTCACAGACGTAGGAGAATCTTTTCGTATAGCTGCAGAGATTGACTCTCCCACTAACCGTAGAAATTGTGTGCGTACGATGTTCTCTGGAATCGAGGGCCTTCTATGGTTTCTTAAAGTGCGGTTTCTTTCTGAGGAGCACATGCATGGCTTGCTTTCTCCTCATGAGTTGGATGCTCTGAATGAACGAGCTTATATAGTGACGGACAGCGGAACGCTGAAAGTGGCTCAGAAGTTTTTGCCTATTACAACCTCCATTCGGCTCGTGGTTCGTCTGCTCAAGCGATTAGAGTCCAGCAAATACGAAAAATACAAAGCTGACTTGTCATCTCAGGGATGGAGAGATCTTGTTGAGGCCATTAAGGTACGCAATCGCGTCGTTCATCCGAAAACAGAAAATGATTTGTTGGTGTCCGATAGGGATATTAGAGCTTGTTCTTCCGGCTTCGGGTGGATGGTTATGTTTAATGCGTATGCTCAATTGAGTGTCCTCGAGTATCTCGAACGACTTTATGGCTCTTCTCGATCAGAAGATTCGTCATCTACAAATTGACGACGCTCCTCAATAGCATGCGTATTCTGTATTTTTGCAAACGAGTACAGCACGAAGGCAAGGCAAAATTCCATCGCAACACACCTAAGAGGATTATGCCCCTCTGCAGCGTTATCTCAGTAACGCCGAGACCTTGCCCGCATCCGGTGCATGCATCACCCCACGCTCGCAGACAATGGCATCAATCAATTCCGCCGGCGTGACATCAAACACCGGGTTGTAGGCATCGTAACCGGCGGGTGCGATTTGCTGACCGCGAAACTCGGTCAACTCCTGCGCGCTGCGCTCCTCGATGGGAATGCCGGCGCCATCAGCGCAATTCAAATCAAACGTGCCGCTGGGCGCCACCACCATGAACTTCACGCCGTGGCGACGTGCCGCGACCGCCAGCGCGTAGGTGCCGATCTTGTTGGCGGTGTCGCCGTTGGCGGCGATGCGGTCAGCGCCGACGATGACCCAGGCGATTTTTTCGCGGCTCATCAGGTGCGCGGCGGCGCCGTCGGCCAGCAGCTTGGCGGTTATGCCTTCCTGCTGCAGTTCCCAGGCGGTGAGGCGCGCGCCCTGTAGCCACGGCCGCGTCTCGGTGTTGTAGACCATCGCAAGTTTGCCCTGCGCATGCGCGGTGCGGATCACGCCCAGCGCGGTGCCGTGGCCGCCGGTAGCGAGCGCGCCGGTGTTGCAGTGGGTCAGCACCTTCGAGCCGGACGCGATGAGTTCCGCGCCCAACTCAGCCATGCGCAGGTTCTGCGCGAGGTCCTCGGCGTGGATGCTGCGTGCTTCGGCCAGCAACGCGCCCGCATCGGGATTACGCTGCCAGAGCGCACGCAGGCGTTCCAGCGCCCAGCGCAGGTTCACCGCCGTCGGCCGTGAATCGGCGAGCTGCCTTGCCGAGGCCTCGAAACGGCTGGCGCCGGCCTGTACGTCCATCGCCAGCCCATAGGCGGCGGCGATGCCGATGGCCGGTGCGCCGCGCACTGCCATGCTGTGGATCGCTTCGGCCACTGCCGCGCCGTCGCGGCATTCCAGGTAGCGCACTTCGCCCGGCAGCAGGCGCTGGTCCAGCAGCCGCAGATGATCTTTTTCCCAGATGATGGGCTGTACCGCGTTGCTCATGGCAGGCTCAGGCTAAAATTGGCGCCCGAATTCTAACCGCCCACAGACTTCCGCATGCAGACCATAGACCTGCTGGTGCTCCCGCGCTGGCTTGTGCCGATAGAACCCGCTGCGACCGTGCTCGAACAGCAGGCGCTGGCGGTGGACGGCGGGCGCATCGTCGCGGTGCTGCCGGCCGCGGAGGCGCGCGCCCGTTTTGCGCCGCGCGAGACGCTGGAACTGGCGCAGCACGCGCTGATGCCCGGCCTGGTCAACAGCCACGCGCATTCGGCGATGGCGCTGCTGCGCGGACTGGCCGATGACCTGCCGCTGATGGACTGGCTGCAAAACCACATCTGGCCAGCCGAGGGCGCACATGTCAGCCAGCGCTACTGCGAGGACGGCGTGCGGCTGGCAGCGGCCGAGATGATCCGCAGCGGCACCACCTGCGTCAACGACATGTATTTCTTCCCGGACGTCACCGCTGCGGTGGCGACCGAGGCCGGATTGCGCGCCGCCGTCGGATTGATCGTGTTCGATTTCCCGACGATCTGGGCGCAGGGGCCGGACGAGTACATCCACAAGGGCGTGGAACTACACGACGCGCTCAAAGGTAATCCGCTGCTGCGCTGCGTGTTCGCGCCGCACGCGCCGTACACGGTGTCGGATGCGCCGCTGCTGAAAGTGCGCCATCTCGCCAATGAACTGGGTCTCGGCATCCACATGCACGTGCACGAGACCGCCTTCGAGGTCGCCGACGCGGTCACCAAAACCGGCAAGCGGCCGTGGCAGCGGCTCAAGGACCTGGAATTGCTCGGGCCGGATTTCATCGGCGTACACATGACGCAGCTCACCGACGCCGAAATCGCCGAAGCCGCGCAGCATGGCGTCAACGTCGTGCACTGCCCCGAGTCCAACCTCAAACTCGCCAGCGGCTTCTGCCCGGTGCAAAAGCTGCTGAACGCAGGCGTCAACGTCGCGCTGGGCACCGATGGCGCCGCCAGCAACAACGATCTGGATTTGCTCGGCGAGATGCGCAGCGCAGCGCTACTCGCCAAGGGCGTGGCCGGCGACGCACGTGCGCTGCCGGCCGCGCAAGCACTGCACATGGCGACGCTGGCTGGCGCACGTGCGCTCGGACTCGAACGCGAAACCGGCTCGCTGGTCGCCGGAAAGTCGGCGGATTTCATCGCGGTGAATCTCGGCTGCATCAGCACGCAGCCGGTCTACAACGTGCTGTCGCAACTGGTGTATGCCGCAAACCGCGATCAGGTCAGTGATGTCTTCGTCGCCGGTCGCGCGCTGATGCGCGAGCGCCGACTGCTGACGCTGGACGAGCCGGCAATCCTCGCCCGCGCGCAGGAATGGCAACAGAAGATCAAACCATGAACAGTGTAAATGTCAGCGCAAATGTCGACGCCGGCGAGATCGCCCATTTCGAAAAACTCGCCGCAACGTGGTGGGACCCGCGCGGTGAGATGGGGCCGCTGCACAGCATCAATCCGCCGCGCGTCGCCTACATCGAGCGCTGCGCTGGCGGCCTGAAAGGAAAATCTGCGCTCGATGTCGGCTGCGGTGGCGGCATCCTCACCGAGGCATTGGCTGCGCGCGGTGCCAACGCGCTTGGCATCGACCTCGCCGACGCCTCGCTCAAGGTCGCAGAACGGCATGCGCTGGAGAGCGGCATCAATGCGCAGTACCGCAAGGTCGCCGCCGAGGAACTGGCGCGTGAAAAACCCGGCAGCTTCGACCTCGTCTGCTGTCTGGAAATGCTGGAACACGTGCCGCAGCCAGACCAGACCATCGCCGCCTGCGCGGCCTTGGTCAAAGCCGGTGGTGACATCGTGTTCTCCACCATCAACCGCAATCCAAAATCCTATGCGCTGGCGATCTTTGGCGCGGAATATGTGATGAACCTGATTCCGCGCGGCACGCACGACTACGCGAAATTCATCCGCCCTTCCGAACTGGATCGCTGGGCGCGCGCTGCGGGGCTGGACGTGGTTGGCATGCGCGGCCTGCGCTACAACCCGCTGCTCAAGACCGGCTCGCTGTCGGATGACGTGGACGTGAACTATCTCATGCACTGCCGGAAACCGGCATGACACGCGCACCGAAATGTGTGCTGTTCGACCTCGACGGCACGCTGGTCGACACCGCGCCCGATCTGGGCGGCGCCGCCAATCGCGTGCGCGCCGATCTCGGCCTGCCACCGTTGCCGCTGGAACAGTATCGACCGGTGGCTTCGGCCGGTGCGCGCGGACTGCTCGGTGTGGCGCTGGGCATCGGCCTGAATGATGCCGAATGGCCGCAGCGGCGCGACGCCTTTCTCGATCATTACCGCCAGCATCTGGCCGATGAATCCGTGCTGTTCCCCGGCATGGCCGAACTGCTCGCCGTTCTGGAGCGCGACGGCATCCGTTGGGGCGTGGTCACCAACAAGCCGGGCTGGCTGACGACGCCGCTGATACTGCAGCTCGATCTGGCGTCTCGCGCAGCCTGCGTGATCAGCGGTGACGATGTCGCCACACCAAAGCCCGCACCCGATTCCATCCTGCTCGCCTGTTCCAATATCGGCTTGCAGCCTGCGGATTGCGTCTACGTCGGCGACGACAAGCGCGACATCGACGCAGGTCGCGCCGCTGGCTCGCGCACGATTGCCGTGCGCTGGGGTTACCTCGGCAACAATGGCGCGATCGAAACCTGGCAGGCGGATGAGATTGCCGACACACCAACCGATCTGGCGCCGTTATTGACTCTACCCGCTCTCGCTGTCAGGGCTTGAATAATTGTTATTATTTATAATATTAATATAAATATATTATATAATATATAACGTATTTGTCATTATAAACATGCAGAGCGGGTGCCACCGTCTGCCCACTTTTCTCAGCTTGTCTCCATCCGTACCTCATGACCGCCAGCCTGCCCACGCCGTACACGCCCGCCACCGATCTGCTCAAGGGTCGCGTCATCCTCGTCACCGGCGCCAGCGGCGGACTCGGCAGTGCCACTGCGCTGGCCTGCGCGCAACATGGTGCGACCGTGATCCTGCTCGGCCGCAACGTCGCGAAACTCGAAAGCGTCTACGACGCCATCGAACAGGCTGGCGGCGCCACACCGGCGATCTATCCGATGAATCTCGCCGGCGCGGCCTGGGCGGATTATTCGGAGCTGGCGGGCAACATCGAACGCCAGACTGGCCGCCTCGACGGCATCGTCCATTGCGCCGCGCACTTCAAGTCGTTCACGCCAGTGCAGGACATCGAGCCGCGCGACTGGGTGGAAAGCCTGCAGGTGAATCTCACCGCCGCCTATTCGCTGACGCGCCACTGCCTGCCGCTGCTGCGCGCGAGCAGCGATGCCTCGGTGGTGTTTATGTCCGATGCGGCTGGCCGTGCGCCGCGTGCATTCAACGGCGTTTACGGCATTGCCAAGGCTGCGCTGGAAGCGATGTCGTCGATGTGGGCGCAGGAACTGGAATCGATCAGCCATGTGCGCATCAACACCTACAACCCCGGTCCACTTCGCACCGCGCATCGCGTGAAGGGTTATCCCGGCGATCTCATCGACAACGCCGCGCCGGTTGAGAGTGCAATACCCGCACTGCTCTGGCTGCTGGGACCGGACAGTGCCGGCGTCAGTGGCCGCAAGCTCTGATTAGCTCGCAAGACTTGAAGCCACCGCTTCGGCAATCCTGATGCCGTCTACTGCTGCCGAGAGAATACCTCCCGCATAGCCCGCGCCTTCTCCGGCCGGATACAGGCCGCGCGTATTCAGGCTCTGCAGGTCGTCGTCCTTGCGCTTGATGCGGATCGGCGACGAGGTGCGCGTTTCAACACCAGTGAGTAGCGCGTCCGGCATGTCGAATCCCTTGATCTGCTTGCCGAAGGCTGGCAATGCTTCGCGTATCGCGGCGATGGCGAAATCCGGCAGCGCGCTTCCGAGGTCACACAACTGCACGCCGGGCGTATAGGACGGCAGCACCGAACCGAACGTACTCGACGCTTTGCCCGCGAGAAAATCACCTGCCAGCTGCGCCGGCGCCTTATAGCTGCGCCCGCCCAACTCAAATGCACGCGATTCCCAACGGCGTTGCAGCGCGACGCCGGCCAGTGGATCGCCGGGATAATCCTGCGCTGGCGAAATGCCGACGACGATGCCGGCATTGGCATTGCGCTCGTTGCGTGAATACTGGCTCATGCCGTTGGTCACCACCCGCTCCGGCTCCGACGCCGCCGCGACCACGGTGCCGCCGGGACACATGCAGAAACTGTAGACCGAGCGCCCGTTGCTGGCGTGGTGTACCAGCTTGTAGTCGGCGGCACCGAGCAGCGGATTGCCTGCGTTTTTTCCATAGCGGCTGCGATTAATC
>JBOICK010000105.1:0-10174 GCA_050739895.1 Stenotrophobium sp. | reverse complement strand
TGCCGCCGGGACACATGCAGAAACTGTAGACCGAACGCCCGTTGCTGGCGTGGTGCACCAGCTTGTAGTCGGCAGCGCCGAGCAGCGGATTGCCCGCGTTTTTTCCGTAGCGGCTGCGATCAATCAGCGACTGCGGATGCTCGATGCGAAAGCCAATCGAGAACGGCTTGGCTTCGATATAAATACCGCGCGTGTGCAGCATCTGGAACGTGTCGCGGGCGCTGTGGCCAATGGCCAGCACCAGATGATTCGTGGCAATACGCTCGCCACTGGCCAATACCACGGCCTGCACCTGGCCCTTGCCGATCTCGATGTCATCCACCCGGCTCTGGAAGCGAATCTCGCCCCCCAGCGATTCAATCGTCGTGCGCATCTGCTCGACCATGCCGACCAGGCGGAACGTGCCGATGTGCGGCTTGCTGACATAGAGAATTTCGGACGGCGCACCGGCCTTGACGAATTCCTCCAGCACCTTGCGGCCGTAATGCTTGGGGTCCTTGATCTGGCTATACAGCTTGCCGTCCGAGAATGTGCCCGCACCGCCTTCGCCGAACTGCACGTTGGATTCCGGATTGAGCACCGACTGCCGCCACAGGCCGAAAGTGTCCCTGGTTCGCTCGCGCACTGCCTTGCCACGCTCCAGAATCAAGGGGCAAAACCCGGATTGCGCGAGGATCAGCCCGGCGAACAGGCCTGCCGGTCCCAAGCCGATGATGACCGGCCGCAATGCCGGTTTCGTTGACGTGTGGGCGACGAAGCGATAGTTCGTATCTGGTGTGCGCCCCAGGTGCGGATCATTTTTATAGCGCTCAAGAATCTGCGCCTCTTTCAGCACTTCAACATCCAGCGTGTAGATGAAAAAAATCGCGTGCGCCTTGCGCGCATCTACCCCGCGCCTGAAGATTGTGTAGCCAACAAGTTCTGTCTGGTCAATCTCTAGACGCTGAAGAATTGCAGCGCTGATCTCGTCCAGCGCGTGATCCAGCGGGAGTTTCAGCTCAGTCAGCCTCAGCATGTTTTCTGGCTAAGTGCTATGACAGAACTAATCGTCGCGACGCTTGCGCGCGACCTTGCGGCTGGTGGATGCGGGCGCTTCCATGCCCACCGCCTTGAGCAGCAGTTTGACTTCAGCCGGCGTCGCTTCGCGGTGACTGCCGGTCTTGATGCCGCGCCCGAGTTCAATCGGGCCATAGCTGATGCGGATCAAGCGGCTGACCTGCAAATCCTGTGACTCGAACAGGCGCCGTACTTCGCGATTACGTCCTTCACGCAAGGTCACGTGATACCACTGGTTGGCACCCTCGCCATCCTCGTTCTCGCCTGCTTCCAGTGTCTCGAAGCGAGCCATGCCGTCTTCCAGTTCCACGCCTTTTTTCAAGCGCGCGATCACTTCTTCGTTCATGTCGCCGAGTACGCGTACCGCATAGGTGCGGCTGATTTCAAAACTCGGGTGCGTGAGCCGTCGCGCAAGTTCGCCGGAATTGGTCAGCAGCAACAGGCCGGAGGTGTTGATGTCGAGACGGCCTACAGCGATCCAGCGACCAGTCTCGAGTTCAGGCAATTTACGGAATACCGTACGGCGGCCATCAGGATCGTCACGCGTGACCAGTTCACCGACGCGCTTGCGGAACAGCAGCACACGCACCGCTTCTTCCTTGCGCGTGAGTCGCACGGACTTCCCGTCCACGCGCACACGATCGTCATGGTCAATCTTCTGGCCAACCGTTGCGGGCCTGCCATTGACGGTGATGCGGCCTTCCGCGATCCACAATTCGATATGGCGCCGCGAAGCCACGCCCGCAGTCGCCAGCACTTTCTGGATACGCTCGCTCAATGCAGGGTCGCTTCGGCAGCGGGAGTCTGTTCAGCGTCGGCGACTGGCAATGATTCTGCCGCTTGGACGCCACTCAGTTTGGTCAGCGAAGCTTCCAGCGCTTCCAGATCCTTGATGTCCGGCAGGCTCGGCAGATCATCCAGTGATTTCAGGTTCAGATCATCGAGCAACTGATGCGTAGTGCCGAACAGCGACGGCCGTCCGGGGACTTCCTTCTGCCCGACTTCGCGTATCCAGCCGCGTTCCAGCAAGGTGCGGATGATGTTGGGCGACAATGCCACACCACGTACTTCCTCGATCTCGCCGCGCGTCACCGGCTGGCGATAGCAGATCAGCGCCAGCGTCTCCATCAGTGCGCGTGACAGGCGTGGCGGCTTTTCCTGCCACAGCTTGCTGACCCACTCGGCATAATCCTGACGCACCTGAATGCGATAGCCGCTGGCGACTTCCTGCAATTCCGCGGCGCGGCCATTCATGTGAGTGGCGAGATTGCTCAGCGCCTGGCGGATGTCGCTCTTGCCGATGCCCAGGTCTGCGGCCAGCAAGCGATGCAATTGCTCCACTGACAAAGGCAGTTCGGAGGCCAGCAGCAGCGCCTCCAGGATTTTCTCCAGCTTCTCGTAGCGGCTTTCGTCCACCGGATTTTCAGTGGACATCAATTCAGCCGTTTCATTTGTTTCAGTCATTCTCGTTCTCCACGGCGGCCGCCTGTGGCCGCGCTACATCGATCAGCACCGGCGCGAAAGGCGCGTCCTGCACGATCTGGATCAGTTCGGATTTGCCCAGTTCCAGCAGCGCCAGCAGGCAGACCACGACGCCTGCTCGCCCTTCTTCGGGGTCCACCAATTCCTGAAAGCTGCGTGCACCACTGCGTATGCGCGACAGGATATGCGACATGCGCTCACGCACTGACAGCGGTTCGCGACTGATCTGATGACGGCTGAACAGGTCAGAGCGCTGCATCACGTCACGGAACGCCATCAACAGTTCACGCAGCGAGGGCGGCTGCAACTGTGCGCTGACCGGAACTACCTCTGGCCGCGCCTGCGCGATGAACAGATCACGGCCGACACGCGGCAGCGCCTCCATGCTCTCGCCCGCGGTCTTGAAACGCTCGTATTCCTGCAGGCGGCGCACCAGTTCCATGCGCGGATCGCCGTGCTCTTCCTCGTCCGGTGGCGGTCGCGGCAACAGCATGCGTGACTTGATCTCGGCCAGCAGCGCGGCCATCACCAGGTACTCGGCCGCCAGCTCCAGTCGCATCTCCTGCATCAGGTTGATGTACTGGATGTACTGCTGAGTGATCTTCAGTACCGGGATATCGAGGATGTTCAGGTTCTGCCGACGGATCAGGTACAGCAACAGATCGAGCGGGCCTTCGAAGGCATCAAGGAAAACTTCCAGCGCGTCCGGCGGGATGTACAAATCCTCCGGCATCTTGTCCATGGTCTGCCCGTGCAGCTTGGGCAGCTTGTGCGCGTCTGGCGGCAGCGCGGCAATTTCTGGAGTCTCTATGGCGGCCTCGGTCATGGACTTACTCGGGGATGAAACCCAGCGCATCGTGCACGCGCGCGAGTGTGCCGTCCGCGCGCGCCGCGGCCTTGCGCGCGCCCTCGCGCAGTACCGACTGCAGACCGGCGCGATCTTCGCGCACTTCACGGTATTTGGCCTGCACCGGCTTCAGGCATTCGACCACCGCGTCGGCCACCGCCTGCTTGAATTTGCCGTAACCCTGGCCGTTGTAGCGCTCCACGACGCTGTCAAAACTCTCGCCAGTGGTCGCTGAAAGAATCGACATGAGGTTGCTCACGCCGGGCTTTTCAGAGATGTCGAAACGCACTTCGTTGCCGGTATCGGTGACGGCGCGCTTGATCTTGCGCACGACGACATCAGGCTCGTCGAGCAGGTACACCGCGTTGGTTTCGGCATCGTCGGACTTGCTCATCTTGCCGGTCGGATCCTGCAAACCCATGATGCGCGCCCCTACCGGCGGAATCATCGGCTCCGGCACCGTGAACACCGGGCCGTAAATATTGTTGAAGCGCATCGCGACATCGCGGGTCAGTTCCAGGTGCTGTTTCTGGTCGTCGCCGACCGGTACTTTCTGCGCCTGGTAAAGCAGGATGTCCGCGACCATCAGAACCGGATAATCGAACAGGCCGGCGTTGATGTTGTCGGCGTGCTTGGCGCTCTTGTCCTTGAACTGTGTCATGCGCGTCAACTCGCCGAACTGGGTATAACAGTTCAGCACCCACGACAGCCGCGCGTGCGCCGGCACATGCGACTGCACGAACAGCGCGTTCTTCGCAGGGTCGAGACCGCAGGCGATGTACAGCGCGAGAAATTCATAGCAACGCTCGCGCAGCACAGCCGGATCCTGGCGCACGGTGATGGCGTGCAGATCCACCAGCATGTAGTAGCAGTCGAACTGCTGGTTGAGCGTCACCCAGTTCTTGAGCGCGCCGAGATAGTTGCCGATGGTCAGGCGGCCAGAGGGCTGGATGCCGGATAGAACGACCGGTTTTTGCGAAGAAGAATTCACGTCAGATCAGAACAGTTGCAAGCCTTGCAGATGGAGAATGGATAACAGCGCGTCGCCGCTCAGTACCAGCGGCCACATCATCAGATGCCACAACACGCCGCTGACCATCAGCAGGATCAGGATGATCAGCCCATAGGGCTCGATGCGGTCGAGCACGCGCGCCTGCGCTTCTGGCAGCAGGCCGGTCAACACGCGGCCACCATCCAGCGGCGGCAGCGGGATCAGGTTGAGTACCATCAACACCAGGTTGATGACGATGCCGGCACGGCACATCAGCGCCACGCCGAGCCACACGCCTTCCTGCGGATCAGTACTCAGCGCCAGCTTGAGCAACAGGCCCCAGCCCAGTGCCATTGCGAGATTTGACAGCGGCCCGGCGATGGCGACCAGCGCCATGTCGCGACGCGGATGACGCAGATTGCGCATCGCCACCGGCACCGGCTTGGCCCAGCCGAACAGGAAGCCGCCGAGCACCAGCATCACCAGCGGCACCACCACCGTGCCCATCGGATCGATATGCTTGAGCGGATTGAGGCTGAGGCGGCCAAGCATCTCCGCAGTATGGTCGCCGCGCGCACGCGCGACCCAGCCGTGAGCGACTTCATGCAGGGTGATGGCGAACAAAACCGGCAGGGCCCAGATCGCGATTTTCTGGACCAGCATCGAGGGATCAAAATTCATGCGGCATTATACCTGTAGCGGTTTGCGACCCCATCCGCTGCGCTGAGATGCATCAACATGTTTGTTATTATTTATATATTAACTTTAATATATAAATATATTTAATAACAATTCGTATCGACAGCCAAGACACAGCGGGTGCGCGTTTTCGAGTGCTACAACCCCAGGTCATCGATCGCACCCTTGCCGCTGCGCACCAGACGCGGAGTGGGTTCGGTGAGATCAATCACCGTGGTGGGCACGAGGCCGCAGTTGCCGCCATCGACAACCACGTCGACCTCGTTGAGCAGACGCTCGCGCCAGTCCTGTGGATCACTGACCGGTTCGGTCTCGTCGGGGAATTGCAGGGTGCAACTGATCAGCGGTTCGCCCAGCGTTTCCAGCAGCGCTTCGGCGATGCGGTGATCCGGCACGCGGATACCGACGGTCTTGCGTTTCTCGTGCGCCAGCCGCCGCGGCACTTCCTTGGTCGCATCCAGCACGAAGGTGTAGGCGCCGGGCGTGAGGCGCTTGAGCAGGCGGAACTGCGCGTTATCGACGCGTGCGTAGTTGGCAATCTCGGAGAGGTCGCGACAGACCAGCGTGAACTGGTGGTGTCGGTCGAAGCGGCGGATGCGGCGCAGACGTTCGGCGGCGGCCTTGTCGTCGAGATGGCAGCCGAGCGCGTAGCAGGAATCGGTCGGATAGGCGATTACCGCGCCGGCGCGCAGCCGCACCGCCACCTGCGCCAGCAGGCGGCGCTGCGGGTTGTCGGGGTGGATTTCGATCCAGTCGGCGCTCATCCGCTATTGTAGCGGGGCGGGCGATATAATCCGCGAATGAAATTCCTGCTCGACTTCATGCCCGCCCTGCTGTTTTTCGGCGCCTTCCATTATTTTGGCATCTATACCGCCACCATCGTGCTGATGGTCGCGCTGTTCGCACTGGTCGCGATCTACTGGCTGTGGAAGCGCGAAATTCACAAGGTTCACCTGCTCACCGCGATCCTTGCTGCCGTGCTTGGCGGACTGACGCTGTACGTGCACGATCCGCGCTTCATCGAGTTCAAGCCCACAGCGCTCTATGCGATTTTTTCCATCGCTTTGCTGCTCAGCCACGTCATCGGCGACAAAGTGCTTCTGGCACGCATCCCGCAAACCGCGATCCAGTTGCCGGAACCGGTCTGGAAGCGCGTCAACTTCGTCTGGGCAGTTTTCTTCGCGTTCTGCGCCGTGCTCAATCTCTACGTAGCGTGGAATTACGACCAGGTCACCTGGGTCAAGTTCAAGACCTTCGGCTTCACCGCACTGATGTTCGTGTTCATGATTTTGCACGCACCTTTCCTGGCCAAATACATGACCGAGCCGGATCAGGAAATCCGCTAAATGCTCTACGTCATCCTCGGCCACGATGCGCCCGGCAGCCTGCCGCTGCGCATCGCACTGCGTCCCAAACACCGCGAATACATTGGCCAACTGCAACTTGCCGGCAGACTGGTGATTGCTGGTCCACGCCCGACCATAGATGCGGTTGATCCCGGCGCGGCCGGTTATCACGGCAGTCTCATCATCGGCGAGTTTGACGATCTGGAAGCTGCGCGTAACTGGGCCGAAAACGATCCGTATTTCAAGGCCGGCGTTTTCAGCGGCGTGGATGTGCAGGCTTTCGTCAAGGCACTGCCATGAGCCGAGAAGAAAAAATCCGTGCCGCGCTGACCACGGCCTTTGCGCCGCTGCAACTCGAAATCATCAACGAAAGCCATCTGCATGCCGGCCACGCAGGCGCTGCCGGCGGCCACGGCCATTATCAGGTTCGTATCATCTCCGCTGCATTCGACGGTCAGCCGCTGCTGGCGCGGCACCGCATGGTCTATGCTGCCCTTGGCGCCCTGATGAATACAGACATCCATGCTGTTGCCATCAAGGCACAGACTCCGCAGGAATCGGCCTAGCGCATCTGCCCCCGGCCTGCCGGCGTATCAAAGGTTCAGACTGGCGAGTAACTGCCAGCACCATGAGGGCCTAAGCATGTCGCAAGCGGTTTACATCCTCGGCGGTTATCAGACCGACTTCGCCAAGAACTGGTCGCGTGCAGGCGAAGACATTTCCCACATCACCCACGATGCCGTACACGGCGTGCTGCAAGCTTGCAGGCTTGAGGCCAGCGAAATCCAGTCCATCCACGTCGGCAACGCCTTCGCCGAGTTGCAGCGAGGTCAGGCGCACATGGGCGCGATGCCGGCCACGGTGGTCCCGCAATTGTACGGCGTCCCCGCGATGCGCCACGAGGCGGCCTGCGCCTCGGCCTCGGTGGCGGTGCTGGCGGCGATGAGCGAGATCGAGGCCGGCCGCTACGACTGCGTGCTGGTGCTGGGCGTGGAAGAAGAACGCAATACCAGCGGCGACCAGGCCTCGCTCAACATGAATGCAGCCGCGTGGGTCGGCCATGAACAACTGCCCGGTCGCCTGCCCTGGCCCAGTGCCTTCGGCCAGATTGCCGCGGAATATCAGCGGCGCTACGGACTTGATCGCCGCCACCTGCACCGCATCGCCGAACTGAATTTCGGTAATGCCAAACGCAATCCGCATGCACAGACCCGCGGCTGGCAGTTCGATGCCAAGAGTTTTACCGATGATGATGCCGTCAATCCGGTGGTGGAAGCCGGCATCCGCCGCAACGAGTGCTGCCAGATCACCGACGGCGCCTGCGCAGTGGTGCTGGCATCCGAAAATTTCGCGAGGGCTCACGCCCAACAGCGCGGCGTCACGCTGACAAAGGTTCCGCGCATCCTCGGCTGGGGCCATCGCACCTCCGATCTGCCGTTTGCTCACAAGCTCAAACGCACGACGGATGCGGAACTGGTTTTCCCGCACGTCAATGACGCCGTGCGTGATGCGCTACGCCGCGCCGGCTGCGAATCACCGACGCAGGTGGACGGCTACGAAGTGCACGACTGCTTCGCCCTGTCCGAATATTTTGCGATAGACCACATCGGCCTGACGCCTCCGGGTCAGTCCTGGCGCATGGTCGAGAGCGGCGATATCGAGCTGGGCGGCCGCCTCCCGATCAACCCTTCCGGCGGACTTATCGGCGGTGGCCATCCGGTTGGCGCCACCGGCACGCGCATGTTGCTCGACGCCTGCAAGCAGGTCACCGGTGAAGCCGGCGATTACCAGGTCGAGGGCGCCAGGACCTTCGCCACCCTTAACATCGGCGGCAGCCTCGGCACAGTGGTCAGTTTCGTCGTAGGGGTGTAAAAAGCCGTAAGCGCTCAGGCGGAGCGCAATACGGAGCCGGAGCATGAAAGCCAGGCGGGTGAATCGGGTTGCCTCGACGCTGCAAGCCAGCGATCACCCCTATCTCAACGGCGCCTGGGCACCGATCTTCGAGGAATGGGATGCCGATGATCTGGATGTCATCGGCAAGATTCCCGCAGACCTGGATGGTGTTTATCTGCGCAATACCGAAAACCCGGTGCAGCGACCACTGGGCCGCTACCATCCTTTCGACGGCGACGGCATGTTGCACAGCATCGCTTTTCGGGACGGCAAAGCCAGCTACCGCAATCGCTTCATCCGTACCAGCGGCTTCATCGCCGAACAGCAAGCCGGTCGCGCATTGTGGTCAGGCATTGCCGAAATGCCGCCACGTTCCGAACGGCCCGGCTGTGGCGCTCAGGGATTTCTCAAGGACGCCTCCAGTACCGATGTCACCGTGCACGCCGGTCGCGCACTGACCTCGTTCTACCAGTGCGGCGAACTCTACCAGCTTGATCCGCTCACGTTGGAGCAGCTCGGTCCGGCACGATGGGACGGCGCGACGCCGGCCTGGTTTCCGCCAGAAGGCGTGTCAGCGCACAGCAAGGTGGACGAAGCGACCGGCGAACTGTTGTTCTTCAACTATTCACGGCAAGCACCGTACATGCACTACGGCGTCGTCGGCGCGGATCGCAAGCTCAAGCACTACGTGCCGATCCCCCTGCCCGGCCCGCGCCTGCCGCACGACATGGCGTTCACGCCAAACTATTCCATCCTCAACGACTGCCCCCTGTTCTGGGATGAAACGCTGTTTGAACGAAAAATCTTTGCGGCGCGCATGCATGACTTGCCGACACGCTTCGCCATCATTCCGCGTCATGGACAGTCCTCGAAGACTCGCTGGTTTGAAGCCAGCCCGACCTACGTGCTGCACTGGACCAACGCGTTTGAATCCGGCGACGAAATCGTGCTCGATGGCTACCGCCAACTCGATCCGATGCCGCCACCCCTGCCCGGCGCACCGCGTGCTTACGCGCATCTCATGGCCTATACCGATATTCACTCGATGAAGCCGCAGCTCTGGCGCTGGCGCTTCAATCTCAAAACCGGCCAGACCCACGAAGCTGCGCTGGATGAGCGCTACTGCGAATTCGGCATGATCAACGCGCACTACGCTGGTCAGCCCTATCGCTACGTCTACAGCGCACTGGGCGCGCACGGCATGTTCCTGTTCACCGGATTGCGCAAGCACGATCTGGTGCACGGCGTTTCCATGGATGCGGATTTCGGCGAAGGTATCTTCGGCAGCGAAGCACCGTTCGCGCCACGCATCGGCGCGGAGTCGGAAGACGACGGTTATCTGCTCAGCTTTGTCACCGACATGAACCGCGATTGCTCGGAGTGCTGGATTTTTGCCGCGCAGGATTTGCAGGCCGGGCCGGTCGCCCGCGTGCGCCTGCCGCTGCGCATCCCCAGTGGCACACACTCCTGCTGGACTACGGGTGAGGCATTGCGGGCTGCCGCAAGTTAAGGCGCAGCGCAGCGACATTCCTCTTCGGCGCTGACATCTGCGTATTCTCTAGTCCGCTGATCACCAAATCGCAATCGTTGTGGTCAGCGCCTTGACTGCAGAATATTTGCCTTTGACGTCCAGTAAGCAGTCGCTGGAAGCCTGGTGCCAGAAGTTAGATGCAGCCCGAAGGCGACGCTAGCTATTTCGCAATCAGCTACCGCGAAGCGGACGCCGGGACTGGTTGAACCTGTCCCGCAAAAATGGACGCCAAGAAGCGACACTTCTGTTATTTCTTGGAGGTTCCCATGCAACAACGCATTCCCCGTCGTCAATACACGGATGATTTCAAAGCTCAGGCCGTCAGCCTA
>JBOICK010000104.1:0-39088 GCA_050739895.1 Stenotrophobium sp. | reverse complement strand
GTGTGACGGTATCGGTTCCGGCGGGGACTCATCGCCTGATACTGGCAGGCCGGTAAGCGGATATCAGTCGTGTGCAGCATGGCGGTGTCAGGGATTTGCAGCCGCCCGCTAGTCCCGGTGTTCGTGGCAATGTTGTTTTATAATATTAAATAATTATAAAATTTTTAAATATAAAACAACACATCAGTATCGTCATGAACCGATAGCGGGCGGCACTCCGCTGCCGGTGATTCTGTCGGGATTCGTATTCTCTGCGCAGGCCTGCTCAGTACATGTAGTTCAGGAACAGTCCGCCGGCGTACTGGCCGTGGGCATTAACCAGCGGGCTGTCGAAGGAACTGCCGAGCATGCGCTGTGCCGAGGCCAGTCCTTCCAGCAGCCAATGGTCGGTGATGAACCAGGTGGCGTTGGCGCCGAAGCTGAAGCTGCTCAAGCCGCCGGCGGCTGCGTAAGGCGCGTAAACGGAATTCGCGGATTGCGCCTGAGTGATGCCGAAATAGTGCTGCTGATACTGGTGGTCGGCGAAAGTGACGGAAGGGCCGATCATCAGGAAAAACTTGTCGTTGCCGATCACCGGCGCGTAAGCGCCCAGGTCGCCGATCCAGCCGTTGTAGCCGCCGAAGCCGTGGCGGATGTCGATGCGCAGCACCAGCGGGAACATCACGTACTCGGCGAAGAATTTCAGCTCCGGCGCAGGATTGATGTTGCCTAATCCATGCAGGTGCGGATCATCGCGTTCCTTGCGACCGAGATCGTAGGTGATCGCCATGCCGATGCGGTGCGAATGGCCTTCGGTGAAGTTGACGCCCAAGCCTTCACCGATGGAGGCAAACGCGATATCACGGTAGCGGATATCGAAAGTCGGCGCCGGCTGGAAGCGGTACTTGCTGGCTCCGGGATAGCGCGGCGCTTCTTCCGCACCCAGCCCCAGCACGGTCTGCCACTCCGGCGTTTTCTCGTAGCGCGATTCCAGCACGTTGCCTGCGGAGTATTGCCACTCCGCCATCGGCGATGAAGATTGCGCCTGCGCCGACGGCAGCATGGCGCAAGAAATCACGAGGCCGGCGCCCGGCTTCAAGGCAACTGCAATCCAACGCATCAGTGTCGCTACGCTGTGTCTCATGCCGGCACTGCTTCAAAACTCTGAGGTCGGAATGGATGCATCATCATTGCAGGATTTCGTAGTGCAGTCTGTGCGGTGAGTTACATATTTTGACTCTGCACGCACAAGGCTGGCATCAATACACAGGTTCACTAAGACGAACAGCTGACCTCGATATGCCGCGCGTCCGGCGGCGGTTCGGCGGCATAGCGCTCAAACTCCGGATGCTCATCGCAAGGTTTGCGCAGGAGTTGCAGCAGCCGTTCGATTTCCGAGGCATCTCCGCGCTGAGCCGCTTCAATCGCCGTCTGCGCCAGATGGTTGCGCAGCAGGTATTTCGGATTGACCGCATTCATGCGCATGGCGCGCGCGGCGTCGTCGGACTGTTCAGCACGCAAGCGCGCGCGGTAGTCCACGATCCAGGCATCGAACGCTTCGAGATCCATGATCTCCTCGCGGATGCCGTGCGCCGGAGTATCGCTATCGCTGCGCAGGCGCGACAGGTGGCGGAAGCTGCGGGTGAAGTCGGACTTGCCGCGATCAAGGATGCTGAGGAAGCGGTTGATCAGTTCGGAATCCTTGTCGCGCGTCTCGCGCAGTCCCAGCTTGGCGCTCCAGCCTTGCACCATCGCGCTGGCGTAGGCCGGTGGGTAGTGTTCGAGGATGCCGGTGGCGATTTCGACCGCGCGTTCGGGCACATCGGACAGCAGCGGCAGGGTGGCTTGCAGCAGACGCGAGACATTCCAGTGGCCGATCTGCGGCTGACGGTCGTAGGCGTAGCGGCCGCCTTCGTCGGTGTGATTGCAGATGTGATGCGCATCGAAGCCGTCGATGAAACCGAACGGGCCGTAGTCCAGCGTCAGCCCGAGAATGCTCATGTTGTCGGTGTTCATCACGCCGTGGCAGAAGCCCACTGCCTGCCACTGCGCGATCAGCCGCGCCGTGCGCTCGGTGATCTCGGTGAGCCAGCCTGCATAGTCGCCAACGTGCTGCGGAAAATGTTCGGCGATGACGTGATCGGCCAGTGGTTTCAGCTTGTCGTGCTGGTCGCGGTAGTAGAACACCTCAAAGCTGCCGAAGCGCACATGGCTGGGTGACATGCGTGTGAGCACGGCGGCGGTCTCGATGGTCTCGCGCCGCACCGGGTCGGCGCCGGTGACGATGCATAGCGCGCGTGTGGTCGGGATGCCGAGACCGTGCATCGCCGCACTGCACAGGTATTCGCGCACGGTCGAGCGCAGCACCGCGCGGCCGTCGGCGAAGCGCGAGTAGGGCGTCATGCCCGCGCCCTTGAGTTGCAGATCCCAGGATTCGCCATGCGTATTGCGCACCTGCGCCAGCAGCATGGCGCGGCCATCGCCGAGTTGCGGCACCCAGCTGCCGAACTGGTGGCCGGCATAGAGCATCGCCAGCGGTTCGGCGCCGGGCAGCGGGCGATTGCCGGCAAAGGTTTCGGCGAACTCCGGGCGCTGCGCCTCGCACGGGTCGAGGTCGATCAGTGCAGCGGCGTCTTCATTGAAATGCAGCAGGCGCGGCTGGGTCAGCGGTGTCGGCTCAACGCGCGAGTAATAGTCTCCCGGCAATCGTGCAAAGCGATTGTCGATACGCAGGGTTTCGAGGGTCAGCTTGGGCGTGGAATGGGCGCGGGTCATATGCCACTTTAGGGTTTATACGTGGCGCGAGTCGAGTAGAATTGACCGATGAATTTCTCCATACACAGGCATTCCATGAGCATTTATTACAGCCACTCCGGTCTCTGGGGGCTGCTGTTGCTGATCGCGGACATCTACGCCATCGTCAGCGTTGTCCAGGGCAATACCGGCACCGGCAAGAAGGTCGCGTGGATATTGCTGATCCTGTTCCTGCCGCTGCTGGGGTTCATCATCTGGCTGGTCGCCGGGCCGCGCGCAAAGTAGTGTAAAAGGTCATTGCCAGTTCCTTAGCGGTCTGGCCTTTCGGCAAGAGTTTCACCGGCTGTTATGGCGTGGATTCCTGCAGCTGGAGCAGTTGCCGGCGCAGTTCCGCGGGCGTGAGATAGGCCGGTTCGGCGCGGTCTTCGAGGTTCTTGACCCGCTTGACCAGTGCGGCGTTGACCGGCGCCTGCGTGCCGTGCTCCTGCGCCAGCCGGACGATTTCGCCGTTGAGTTGATCGACCTCGGTGCGCCGGCGTTGCTCGATGTCGGCGACCATTGACGGGTAGGCGCCATCCTGTAATCCGTTCTTGAGCTTGCCGATCCACCACGGCAGCGGCCCGCCGTGGAGTATGAACTGGCGATAGACCGGGTAGGGCGCCGGCACTTGCAAGTGATAGGCGATGCCTGCACGGTCAAGCAGGGCAGTGGCCTCGTCGAGCACGGCGACAAAGATCCACCGCATATCCGGGTGCGACAACAGGTCGCGGAAAGTCGTGTGCGTGACGGCGCAGATGGCGTTGGCGAGATTGATCAGCAGCTTGCTCCACACCGCCGAATCGCCGGCAGCGCGCAGCACCTGCATGCCGCTGCCGGCGAAAGCGTCGCGCAGTCGTGTGTCGTCGGCTTCGCCGCCAATCAGTATCTGGGCCTTGGTGGTGATGCGCGCGTGCAGCGGCGCGGGCAGCTGGCCGTTGTACATGATGGTCATCGGCACGATGCGCGCCTGTGGCAGGCGCTCGCGCAGGCGGCGCAAAGGTGCCACGCCGTTGAGCGTCGAGACCACGGTGCAGGTGGGTGGAATCTGCGGCAACTGGTCCAGCAGCGCGTCGAGATCGGGGAATTTCACGCAGAGCATCAGATAGTCCACGCCGCTGAGATCCAGCGTGGTGGTGAGTGCTGGCTTGCCGGCGAGCAGTGGCGGCCGCTGGTCGGCGTAGTCCATGCGCAGTGCAGGAATCGCCTGCATCGCCGCCAGATATTTCTCGCGCACGTAGAGCGTCAACGGCTCTCGTTGCGCCTTCATCAGGTGCGTGGCGAGGATGGTGCCCACGGCGCCGGGGCCGATCAGCAGGATCATGGGTTCTCCAGTGTCGATGACTGCATCATGCACCACCCGCTATGACATCGGTACGCAGCATAAATGTTAATTTATATTTAATTATATTAAATTTATAATATAATATATCACTCATCAATTGCCACTGCCGCAGGTAGCGGGTGACCGCTATGATGATGCCATGACGCAAGCCTGCCCTTCCTGCCAGACGCAGAACGCTGCGGACGCGCGTTTCTGCAACCAGTGCGGTACGCGCTTGGGTGCTGCGGCCGCCAGCGTGCGCGTTGCGGGCTATACGCCGCAGCACTTGACCGAACGCGTGCTGAAGACGCGCGCGGCGATGCAGGGCGAGCGCAAGCGGGTGACGGTGCTGTTTGCCGACATCAAAGGCTCGACCAAGCTGGCGCAGGAGGCGGGCGCGGAAGCCTGGCACGGTATCCTCGACCAGTTCTTCGCGATTCTCAGCGGCGCGGTGCATCGCTACGAAGGCACCGTCAACCAGTACACCGGCGACGGCATCATGGCGCTGTTCGGCGCGCCGGTGGCGCACGAGGACCATGCGCGCCGCGCCGGCCTGGCGGCGCTGGAGATGCAGACTCAGGTGCGGCGCTATGCCGACGAGTTGCGCCTGTCGCGTGGGCTCAACCTGTCGATGCGCGTCGGCCTCAACAGCGGCGAGGTGATCGTCGGACGCATCGGCGACGACCTGCGCATGGACTACACCGCGCAGGGACACACGGTGAACCTCGCGGCGCGCATGGAGCATATCTGCGAGCCGGGACGTATCTACCTGTCGCGCTACACCGCGCGCGGCGTCGAAGGTTATTTCAAGCTGCGCGATCTGGGCCGCATGCAGGTCGCCGGCGTCGACGAGCCGGTGGAAGTCTATGAACTTGAAGGCCACGGTGAACTCAACACGCGCCTCGACCGCAGCCTCGCGCGCTTCGCCTCGCGCTTCGTCGGCCGCGAGGCGGAAGTGGCGACTTTGCAGCAAGCCTTGCAGCGGACCAGGGATGGCGAGGGCCAGGTGGTGGCGGTGGTCGGCAACGCCGGCATCGGCAAGAGCCGCCTGTGCCACGAGTTCACCCAGGACTGCGAGCGCCAGGGCATCACCGTGCACCGCGCCACCGGCGTGCCCTATGCGAATGCTTTGCCGATGTACCCGGTACAGACGCTGGTGCGCGCGCGGCTGGGCCTGCCCGCGCAGGCCAGTGCGGTTGATGTGCGGCGCCTGGTTGCCGGCACGCTGCTGATGCATGAGCCCGCGCATGCCGCGATCCTGCCGGTGATTTTCGATTTCCTCGGCGTCGCCGAGAATCGCGGGCCAGTGCCGGAGCGGACCGAGGCGCAGCGCGAGCAATTGCTGGAGTTGTTGACGACCTATCTTTCCTGTGGGGACGACCACTGCCTGCAGGTGCTGCTGGTTGAGGATCTGCATTTTCTCGATGCCGCCAGCGAAGCCTTCTTCGCACGGCTGGCACAACGCGTGCGGCAGTCGCGAACCCTTCTTCTGCTGAATTACCGCCCGGATTACATCAGCGAATGGCTGATTCCGTTGCTGGATGAACAGGTTCCGGTTTCGGCATTGAAAGCCGTGCAACTGGAACAACTGGCGCGGAGCCTGCTGGGCGCTGATGCCAGTGTGCAGGATCTGGCCACGAGCATCCGTGAGCGCGCCAGTGGCAATCCGTTTTTTGTCGAGGAAGCGGTGCAGGCGCTGGCCGATGAGGGCTATCTGTCCGGCACGCCCGGCGTTTATCAGCTGGCGCGGCCGGTGACGCAGTGGCCGATCGCCGACACTGTGCACGCGTTGCTGGCGACGCGTATCGACCGGCTGCCGGAGGCGCAGAAAAACCTGCTGCAGACCGCAGCGGTGATCGGACAGGAGTTCCCGCCGGTGCTGCTGGCCGAAGTGACCGCGCAGACCATCGAATCCTGCCGAGAATCCTTGCAGGGATTGGAAGACGCGGGCCTCGTGCATCAGAAGCACGCCGCCGCAGATTCCGAATACGCGTTCTGCCATCCGTTGATGCAGGAAGTCGCCTACCAGACCCAGCTTGAATCGCATCGCACCGCGGTGCATACGCGGCTGGCACAGATGCTGACAGCTCGGCATCCGGCCAACGCCGTGGACAAACAGACCGTGAAGATCGCCTATCACTGGGAGCGGGCAGGCAACTGGGCGCAGGCCGGCGCCTGGAACCTGCGCGCCGCGCACTGGGCCAACACGCGCGATCTGAACATCACCAGTGAGCAATTCCGCGCAGCGCGGCGCAATCTCGATCTGGCGCCGACCTCCGAGGCGGTCATCAAGCAGCGGATTGCTGCACGCTCCGGCCTGATCCGCATGGCGCAGTTCAGCCAGGTGTCGGAAGAAGAGGTGGAGTCGGCCTACGCCGAAGGAAGGCGCATGGCCGACGACAGCGGTGATGTCGCCAGTGCTGCCGAACTGTTGCTGTCCTACGGGATCGAACACCTGCATCGCGGCCAGGCCGCGGAGGGTGCGCGTCTGGCGGCGGAGGCGGTGCAGCTTTCCATCCGCGTCGGGCTGCCGTCATTGGCTGCAAGGTTTCGTCTGGGGATATTGATGCTGCATACCGTCGCCGGCCGTCCGCGCGAGGGGCTGGCGCTGGTCGACCAGGCCACTGGAAGCAAATGGCGTACCGAGCCGATCAACGACGACAACTTCATGTCGCGCGGCTATTACGGCGTGATGCTGTCGTGGATGGGCCGCATGCGTGAAGCGCAGGCCAACCTGCACAGCGCGCTGGCTTTTGCCGAGCGCGAGGATCGCGCCGCCAGCTGGATGCACGGCACACTGGTGGACCTGGACTGGGTTTCGGGCCGGAAGGACCATGCACTGGCCGCGGCGCGCCGTGCATACGAGCGCGCGCAGGCCTCCAGCAGCCCGTTTTTTCACGCCATGGCGCTGCGTGCGCTCGGTGTTGCACACACCCTGATCGGCGAGTATCCACAGGCCATAAAATTTCTCGAACAGAGTCTGCCGCTGGTCGCACCCGGTGCGCTGGCGTATCAGTTCGAGTCGACGAATTTATCTTCTCTGGCGCTTGCCTACCTTGGAGCCGGGCGGATTGCTGAAGCCGCGCAGACCGCACGGCAGGCGGTGGCCAGTGCACAACGTTCCGGCGCTCAGGTTTACGAGATTCACGCATGGATTGCGCTGCTGGCCTTGCCGGTGACGGGTGACTGGGCAGGACAAGCCGCGGAGGGCCTGGCACGCATGGAGGCGCTGATCGACAGCAGTGGCGCGGAGGGTTTTCGCGGCTGGTTGTCGCAGGCGCAGGCGCACTGGAGTCGCGATCCTGCGCAGGCCGCGCGCCATCAGGCGCTGGCGCAGCAGCAATTCGAGCGGACCTGGGCCGGCGATGGCGCAATCCTTGAAAGAGCTGTTTGAGGCGCCATCTTTGTGCGCGACGCGGTTGATTGGTATCGCCCGCTGTATCGCCAGGTGAAGAATATGTTGTTATAAAATATGTTATATATTTAAAAGTTATAAATAATTTATAACAACAAATCATGCTTGAATGCGCATGGCGGGTGCCGGGCTTGCACAGGGAGAACACATGAAGAGGCTGATATTTTCGCTGGCATTGCTGCTCGCGCTGCACGGAACCGCGCAGGCGCAGGACGCCGCGGCGACCAAGGTGATGGATTGCGCGCGCGCCAATATCCCGAAGTCGCTGACGATCCGCGAGTTCGAGTTGACTGCGGTCGACCGTGTCGGCGGCAGCCGCACGCTCAAGGGCAGAATCTATGCCATCCGCGAAGACAATCTGCTGCGCGCGATGATCAAGATGACCGCGCCGGCCGACATGGCGCGTTCATCGTTTCTGGTGCGCGAAGGCAAGGATCGTGACGACATGTGGATCTATCTGCCGGCACTGGATCGAGTGCGCCGCATCACCGGCGCCGGCACCGGCGGCCCACTGTTCGGGACTGACATTTCCTACAGTGATGTGAAGCAGATGGAAAACGCCTTTTCCGGCGGTATCGTGCATTCCGAAAAGGACAGCACCCTGCAAGGCCGTCCGATGTACGTGCTCAGACTGACTCCGACCAGGGGCGAGGACTCGCGCTACAGCCAGGTGCGCGGCTGGATCGACCAGAAAACCTGCGTTCCGCTGCAGGTGGATTTCTACGAAGGCAGCGAGGTGCGCAAGCGGCTGTCCGGCAATGCCGCCGATCTCAAGCAGGATCACGCACACTGGTATCTCACCAAGTCGAGAATGTCCGACCTCAAGGACGGCACGCATACCGATCTCGACATCACCGGCGTGACCAGCGACAACGGCCTGAGTTCGCGTTACTTCAGCAGTCAAACATTCAGCACGGCGGACTAGTCACTTGGAAAGACTGGTTCAGTGGATCGCGCGGCATCCCTATGTGGTGGTGCTGACGACACTGTTGATTTCCGCTGGCGCGTTGCTGTTGTGCGTGAATCCGTTGACGCTGCAACCGCGCCTGATCATTGATTCATCGGTTGAGCACCTGTTGCCGGCGGCGGACGCAGACCGCGCGTTGTTCGAGCGTGTGCGCAAGACATTTGGTGATTCCGATGCAGTGATCGTCGCGGTCAAGTTCGGGCAGGTCTTTACCGCCGAAAATCTCGGCAAGATCGATCAACTCAGTGACCGTTACAAGGCAATGCCGGGCGTCAGTTCGGTGCTGTCGCTGGCGACCGCGCCCAATCTCATCGCCAACGGCGATGATCTGGACGTCAGCAGTTTCACCGAGCAGGCACGCGAACATCCGGAGCGCATCGCGGATTTTGCGCATTCACTGGCCGCCAATCCAATCTACAAAGGCACGCTGGTTTCACTCGATGGCAGCACCGTGGCATTCGCCATCGTCATGAGCGATGTCAGCGAGCAGGAATTTCTGAAGCGCGATTATCCGGCGCAGATACGCGCCATCACGCACGAAGTGACCGGCAACGTCCCGGTCTGGGTCACCGGCACGCAGGTCGGGCGGGCGGCGACGACGCAGGCCCTGATGAACACGCTCAAGTTCACCATCCCGGCAGTGTTCGTGCTGATCATCGGCCTGCTGATGCTGGCATTCCGCAGTGCGCGTTCAGCGCTGGCGGCGGCGGTCACGGTCGGGGTGACGCTGCTGTGGACGCTGGCGTTTGCCGTGCTGCTGCGCATCCCGATGAACCTGGTGACGGCGATCGTGCCGCCGCTGGTGGTGACGCTGGGTTTGTCGTATTCGATTTACCTGGTCTCGGCCTACTTCGCTGCCCGCAATGAAAAGCATCTGATCACGCGCGAAGGCCGCACGGCGTGGATCATCGGCCGCGCCGGCATCGGCCTGGTGCTGTCGGCCGGTACCACCAGCGCCAGCTTTCTGTCCCTGTTGCTCAACGTCCTTCCGGCGATCCGGCATTTCGCAATATTGGCCAGCATCGGCTCGGTGCTCGGAGTGATCCTGTCGCTGACGTTCCTGCCGTCACTGCTGGTGATACTCGGCACCTCGAAGAGCAGTCGCCCGTTGGGTGAGGCGCTGTTCAATGCGGCGGCAGTGAAGCTGTCATTGTTTGATCAGAACTGGCGCAACTGGATCATCGCCATCGCGCTGATCCTGATTCCGCTGGATCTGATCTTCGCCACGCGCATCCATACCGGTTCCGAATACATCAAGAGCTATGCCGCCGATGCGCCGGTGCGGCGCGATTACGAGGCGATCAACAAGGCTTTCAACGGCGCCAATCTGATTTCGATCATGATCGACACGCACGTCAATGATGCGCTCACCGATCCGAGCCTGATCCACGAGATCGATCATCTTGAAAGCTGGTTGCGCGAGCAGCCGGAAGTGGGCGCGGTGGTGTCCTACGTCGATCACCTCAAGCTCATCAACCAGAGTCTCAACGGCAACAACCCGGAATATTTCCGGATTCCCGATGATCAGTCGGCGGTCAAGCAGTTGCTGGTGTTCGGCGGCGGCGACCAGATTCGTCATGTGGTCGATGCGCGGTTTCGCACGGCGCTGATCAGCGTGAGGATCAATGTCGATGGTTCGGTGCCGATCGAGAAACTGGTGGCGCGCATCGAGGGTCGGTTGAAGGCGATGCCGGCGCCGCTCAACGGCGTCGTCACCGGCAGTTCGGTGCTGGCCACGCGTACCGTGCGCGAGATCGCTTCAGGACAACTGCTGTCCATCGCCATCGCCACCTTCGCAATCTGGCTGCTGCTGAGCCTGATGTTCACCTCGATGCGTGCCGCGTTCATCGCGTTGCTGCCGACGGTGGTGCCGGTGGCGATTTATTTCGGCACGCTGGGTTTGCTTGATATCAGCCTGAGTCCGACCACCTGCCTGATCGCCTGCATCGTCATCGGCATCGCGGTGGATGACACTATCCAGTTCCTGGCACGGTTCAACGCCGACGCGCGCGCCAGCGCCCAGGAACAGCCGGCGGTGACCAGCGCGCTGGTCAGCGTGCTGCGGCCGATTACCCTGAGCACGCTGGCGTTGTGCTCGGGATTCCTGGTATTCACCGGCAGCGAGTTGCACACGCAGGTGCAGTTTGGCCTGCTGTCCGCATTCACCCTGTTCATGGCCTGGTTCATGAACATCACGCTGACGCCGGCGCTCAGTTCTTCGCTGCGCATTGTCACGCTGTGGGACATCCTGCGGCTGGACCTGGGGCAATCGCCCCAGCACACCATCCCGTTGCTTTCGGGCCTGTCGTTGCGGCAGGCACGGGTGTTTGCGCTGATGTCGAAGCTGGAAAACGTCCCGGCCGGCACACGCGTGATCCAGCAAGGCGATCTGGCGCGCGACATCTACGTAGTGGTGGACGGCACGCTGGAAGCCTGGGTCGACAGCCACGGCGAGCGCAAGACGCTGTCGACGATGGGCCGCGGCGCGGTGATAGGCGAGGCCGGCTACTTCGGCCAGCGCCGCACCGCACATGTCGATACCGTGGAGCCCTCGCGCCTGCTGCATTTCAACTCGCAGGATCTTGAACGCCTGCGTTTCCGCTATCCGTGGATTGCGGCAACGATTTTTCGCAATCTCAACCGCATCCAGGCCGAACGCATCGCGCGCATGACCACGATGCTGCAGTAATCCTGGCAGGTAATACAGATATCCGGGTAATCCATGTTCCTGGTGCGCGGTACACAAGCACGTCGTAGTATTCAGGCTTAAAGCTGCGAATCACGATTTCCATTTGCGGGAGTTAGCCATGAGCCTCAAGCATAAAACCCTGTTCATCACCGGCGGGTCACGCGGCATCGGCCTGGCCATCGCCGTGCGCGCCGCGCAGGACGGCGCCAACGTCGCCATCGCCGCCAAGACTGCCGATCCCAATCCCAAGTTGCCGGGGACCATATTTTCCGCGGTCGCGGAGATCGAAAAAGCCGGAGGCAGGGGCCTGCCAATCGTGTGTGACATCCGTGACGAGGCGCAGCTTGCGGCGGCAGTGAAACAGACGGCGGATACTTTCGGCGGCATCGACATTCTGGTCAACAACGCCAGCGCCATCAGCCTCACCGGCACGCTGCAGACCGACATGAAGCGCTACGACCTGATGAACGGCATCAATGCGCGCGGCACCTACATGAGTGGCAAATACTGCATTCCCTATCTGAAGAAGGCGAAAAACCCGCACATCCTCACGCTGAGCCCGCCGCTGGATATGTCTGCGAAGTGGTTTGCGCCACACGTCGCCTACAGCATGGCCAAGTACGGCATGAGCCTGTGCACGCTGGCCTGGGCCGAGGAATTCCGCAAGGAAGGCATCGCCGCCAATGCGCTATGGCCGCGTACGCTGATCGCGACCGCCGCAATCAAGATGATCGGCGGTGATGATATGGCCAACAATGCGCGTACACCGGAGATCATGGCCGACGCCGCGCACGTTATCCTGTGCCGCGACAGCCGCAAGTTCACCGGCAATTTCTGCATCGATGATCTGGTGCTGCACAGCGAGGGTGTGCAGAACTTCGCCAAGTACGCCGTGGTCCCCGGCAACACCAAGTTCTTCCCCGATTTCTTCGTGCCGGACGATACGCCGCAGGTATAAAAAGTGCTGGGTGAAGCAGTGCTGAGCAGGCGGCTGGCGTTTATCGCTCAACACTCGACACTCAGCACTCAGCACTATCTTCATGTCCCGCTACCGCCCACCGTCCGCCAAAAGCTCGCCTTACATCACCGCTGCGGGCCATGCGCGTCTCAAGGCCGAGTTCGACCAGTTCTGGCGTGTGCGCCGGCCGGAAGTGGTGCGGGCGCTGGCGGCTGCGGCCGCCGAGGGCGACCGTTCGGAGAATGCGGAATACATCTATCGCAAGAAGGAGTTGCGCGAAATCGACGCGCGGCTCAAATATCTGACGCTGCGGCTGGATGAACTGAAGGTGGTGGACGGCATGCCCGCCGATCCGTCGCGAGTGTTTTTCGGCGCGTGGCTGGAGATCGCGGACGACACCGGCGCAACGCACCGGCACCGTATTGTCGGCAGCGACGAGGCTGATGCCGCGCGTGGCTGGATCAGCGTCGATGCCCCCGTGGCGCGTGCGTTGCTGGGGCGTGCTGTCGGCGATGTCGTGACGGTGCAATTGCCGGGTGGTGTCCGCGAGCTGGAAGTGCTGGACGTGCGCTATGCCGAAGCCGTTGGCGATTTGCCGGCCTGACGCGGTATTAGTGAAAACTAACCACTGGCGTGCGTCGCAAAAAAGTGTAATTTACTAATTTCCAAGTCCTGCATTTTCAGACCAGAGAGTTCCCGATGAAGACAAAATTTCTTGCCTTTACCGCCGCCGCGATGCTGGCCGGCATCAGCCAATTCGCCACTGCCGCGGCACCGGCTGCTTCGCCGGTTGCCGGCATTCCCGTGCTGGGCGGCCTGCTGTCTGGCCTGACCAGCCTGCCATCGAGTGGTGCGGGTGCGACGGGTGGCCTGGCTGCGCTGCCGGTGGCAGGACCGTTGCTCGCCGGTCTTGCAGGCGGTGGCTTACCAGGCGCGGGCAGCCTGCCCGGTCTCGGTTCGCTGCCGGGCACAGGTGCGTTGCCCCTGCCGGCGCTGCCAGCGCTGCCGTCGTTGCCGTTGGGGACCCTGGCCGCGCCGCTCGCAGGTGTTCCAGTGATCGGCAACGTGCTGGTGGTGGGCGCCAATAATGCGGGTCCGAGCGTGCCGGCTCTGGTCAATCTGGTGGTCAATGTGGTGACCAATCTGCCGGGTCTGGGCGGCAGTGTCGTGGCCCTTATCCCGACCGGCGCCGGCGGATTGCCGGCGATGCCCTCGGCGGCCTCCCTGAGCGGCTTGCCGACCCAGTTGCAGGCGTCTGTCACCGACCTGCTGCAGGCGCTCAACAGTGCGAGTGCGCAGTACGGAATAGTTCCGGCGTTGCCGACCAACCTGCTTTCAGCCAGCGCGATCTGATCCGCTCTGCCGGCGCACACGACGCCGCCGGCCGTTGAAACATGTTTCGTTGCAGACAGGCCCGGTGGTCTTCAGACCATCGGGCTTTTTGCTGCGCGATCTGCTCCCGAGTTCAGAAATTTCCTAGCTTGTGCTTTCAACCGGCAGCAAGTCCTTGAGCTGGCGCCAGCCGCCATCCACCGACCAGACATTGCGATAGCCCATTTTTTGCAGGCTGTCCGCGGCAAGTGCCGAGCGATAACCGCCGCCGCAATAGAGGTAGAGCAAGGTGTCGCGATCAGGATGGTGCGACTCGATGTCGCGTTCGATGATGCCCTTGCCCAGCCACTGCGCGCCCTTGAGATGCGCGGCTTTGTATTCGCTTTCCTCGCGCACATCGATCAGCACCGCCTGCGGCGCGCGCTGCAGTGCGACGGGCAGTTCATCGGCTGACAGTTCCTTGATATGACGTCTGGCCTCATTGACCAGGGCGAGGAATGCGGGCGAGTGTGCGGCGCTCATGGGCAAAATCTCTTGCGGACCTGTGCCGATTCTAGCGCCGGGCTCATGTTAAATTCCATCGCACGATGACTCAGAGCCCTTCCACGTGACCCGACCCTCCATTTTCATCACCGGCGCAGCCGCCGGCATCGGCCTCGCGACCGCCGAACTGTTCGCCGCGCGCGGCTGGTTTGTCGGCCTTTACGATCTTGATGAGGCGGGTGTAAACAGATTGCAGCAACGGCTGGGTGCGGAACATGCTGTAGCTGGAAAACTCGACACCACAGACGCAGCGGGCTATGCGCAGGCGCTGGAATCATTCGCGCGCGCAGCCGGCGGCCGTCTCGATCTGCTGTTCAACAATGCCGGCATCGCCGCAGTCGACGACTTCGAGAAGCTGCCGCTGGCGCGCCATCATCTGGTGGTGGATGTGAACCTCAAGGGCTTGATCAATGGCTGTTACCTGGCGCTGCCGTATCTGCGGCAGACCCCGGGTGCGCGGGTGATCAGCATGTGCTCGGCTTCGGCGATCTACGGCGCGCCGTCGTTCGCGGTGTATTCGGCGACCAAGTTCGCGGTGCGCGGATTGACCGAGGCGCTGAACGTCGAATGGCAGCGCCACGGCGTGCTGGTGATGGACATCATGCCGCTGTTCGTCAATACGCCGATGGTCAGTCATTTTGAAACCGAAGCGCGCAGCCTCAAGCGGATGGGTACCCATCTGACGGCGCAGGACATCGCCGCCGCAGTCTGGAAGGCGGCGCTGCGACCGCGCTGGCGTGCGCCGGTGCACTGGTATCCGGGCTGGCAGACCCGCCTGATGCAGTTGTCCAACAAGCTGTCGCCAGCGTTTCTGAATCGTTTTATGACCAAACAGGTTTCCGGATACTGAGGGAGAATTTGAATGGGTTATCCCGTCATCATGATTCACGGCATGTGGTGCACCGGCGCCAACTGGTCGCGCATACGCGCGCTGATGGAGCCGCGCGGCTACGACTGCCACGCGGTGACGCTGCCCGCACATGAGCCGGGTCCCGGCGGCCAGCCTGCGGCAGTGGGCGCCAGGAGCTTGCGCGAATACCAGGCATTTCTGGAGGATTACGTCGCGCAGCAGAATTTTCGCGTGCCGCCGATCATCATCGGCCACTCCATGGGCGGGCTGCTGGCGCAGCAACTGGCGAGCCGCATCAACACGCTGGCGCTGGTGCTGCTGACGCCGGCGCCGCCGGCGGGCATCTTCGCGTTCAGCCTGTCCAATCTGATGGCGTTCTGGCGCGCACTGCTGCGCTGGGGCTTCTGGCGCAAGCCGCACAAGCCGAGCTTTGGCCGCGCGGTGGCGTCTGCCTTCAACGGCGTGCCGGCGGCGCAACATCGGCATATTTACGAAGGCATGGTTTACGAATCAGGCCGCGCACTGTCCGAGATCGGCTTCTGGCAGTTCGATTTCGGACAGGCTTCTCGCGTCGACATCGCCAGCGTGCGCTGCCCGGTCTACGTGGTCAGTTCCGGCAAGGACAGGCTCGTCCCGGCGCCGGTGGTGCGCAAGGTCGCGGCGTTGTACCCGCAGGCATCGCAGCGGATTTATCCCTATCGCGGCCACTGGGTGATCGACGACGACGACACCGAGGAAATGGTGACGGGCATCTGCGGCTGGCTGCGGCCGTTCGAGCAGCGCATCGTCAGGATTCAAAATCCGAAATGAGTGGATTTTTTTTGAGAGCAGCGCCACCCGCTCTGTGCATCGCGAGGAACAATGATGTTACAAAATATAAACTATATTAAATTTAATAAAATAAAATTAAACAACAAACGGGAACGCAATGAACACAGCGGGTGGCGCAGTACGGCATATCGCTGGCTCATCGCGAGCCTGACAGTGCTGCTGTCATCCGGACTGGCATGGTCCGCGGGCACAGCCGATATCGTGGGGCAGGCGCTGAATTCCACGGAAGCGGCCAACACCGCCGCGCGCGCCTCGCAGCAGCGCATCAACCAGCTCGATGACCAGACCCGGCAGATGCTGGAACGCTACCGCGCGGAAACCTTCCAGGCTCAGCAGCTCAACGTCTATGCGCAGCAACTGGAGCAACTTGCAGCGGCACAGGATACCGAAAAGGTTTCGCTGCAGCGCCAGTTGACCGATGTCGATCAGACCGACCAGCAGATCGTGCCGCTGATGCTGCGGATGGTCGCCAGCCTGCAGAAATTCGTCACACAGGATCTGCCGTTCCTCAAGCAGGAGCGCCAGGACCGGATCGCTGCGCTGCAGCGCCTGATGACCGATCCATCGGTCAACGTCGCCGAGAAATACCGGCGCATTCTCGAGGCCTACCAGGTTGAAGCCGACTACGGCCGCACGCTTGGCGCCGAGCGCGCACAGGTCGACGGCAAAGTGGTGGATGTGCTGCGCGTCGGCCGTACCGCGCTGTTTTATCTGAGTACCGACGGCGACAGTGCCGGTCGCTGGGACGCCAGCGCCGGCCAGTGGGTGCCACTCTCCAGCGGCTATATCGGCAGCGTACGCAAGGGCCTGCGCATTGCGCATGAGCAGACCGCGGCGGACCTGCTGACCTTGCCGATGCCGACCCCGGCCGGAGCGGCGCCATGACGCGCACGATACGGTTTGCAGTGCCGCTGCTGGCATTCGCGGTTTTCTCCGGCGCCGCCGATGCCACGCCGCAAGGGCTCGACCAGTTGCTCAAGCAGGTGCAGCAGTCCAGCCAGGAGGCGACGCGTGTCGATCAGCAGCGCGAGCAGCGCTTCCTCGCCGACAAGACCCAGCAGGCGCAGATGTTGCAAAAAGCCGATGCAGACCTCGCCGCCGCGCAGGCGCGCATCAACCGCGCGCGCGCGCGCTTCGACGCCGCGCAGGCTCAGATCAAGACGCTCAAGGATCAATTGACGGCACGTGTCGGCGATACCGGCCAGATGTACGCCACAGTGCGCCAGGTCGCTGGCGAGTTCCGCGCATCGGCCGCCGAGTCGCTGGTCACCGCGCAGTACCCGCAGCGCCTGCAATTGCTCGATACGCTGGCCAAGGGCGATGAACTGCCCAGCAGCCAGCAGCTGGAGCAGTTCTGGTATGTGCTGCTGCAGGAAATGACCGAGGGTGGCAGGGTTGCACGCTTCCCGGCGCAGATCGTCGATGAAGCAGGCAACACGCAGTCGGCTGACGTGATCCGCATCGGCGTGTTCACCGCGTTCGCCGACGGTAGATACCTGACGCTGCAAAGCAACGGCAAGCTCGCCGAACTGCCGGAACAGCCGGGCGGTGGCGCGCAGCGGCTGGCGCGCAAGTTCGCCGGCAGCAGCGAAGCGGTCGCGCCTATCGTGATCGACCCGTCGCGTGGCAGCCTGCTCAAACTCGAGGCCGCGCGTCCGACACTGCTGGAGCGCATTCGCATGGGCGGAACGGTCGGTTACATCATCATCTTCATCGGTGTGGTCGGTGCGATCCTGGCGATCTACCAATTGGTGTTCCTGCTGCTGGTCGGTGGGCGCGTCAGGAATCAACTGAAAAATACCCGCGTGCCGCTGGACGACAATCCGCTCGGGCGGGTGTTGTCCTGTCTCAAGGACGAGAGCAGCGCAGATCCGGAAGTGATCGAGCTGCACGTGTCCGAGGCGGTACTGCGCGAGGTGCCGAAGATCGAACGCTTCCAGGGCCTGATCAAGCTGATCGTCGCGGCCGGCCCGCTGCTTGGCCTGCTCGGCACGGTCAGCGGCATGATCCTGACTTTCCAGGTCATCACCGAAGTCGGCGCCGGCGATCCGAAAGTCATGGCCGGCGGCATCTCGCAGGCGATGATCTCGACGGTACTGGGCCTGGGTATCGCCATCCCGCTGCTGTTCGCCAACACCCTGCTGATGTCGCGCGCACGCGCGCTGGTGCAGATTCTCGACGAGCAGAGTGCCGGCATGCTGGCACAGCGCCTGGAGGCGGCGCGTGCTGCCCGCGCTTGATTCCTGGCTGCCGCAGGCGCTGGCCGCGCCGTTTGTGTCGGTGTCGGATTTTTTCGACGCTGGCGGCCCGGTGCTGTGGCTGATTTTCCTCGCAGCACTGGTGATGTGGACGCTGATCATCGAGCGTTTCTGGTATTTCATGAAAATATTCCCGCGCGAGCAGGCCGATCTGCGACGCATCTGGGAGCAGCGCACCGATCATCAGTCATGGTGCGCACGGCGCATCCGCACCATGCTGATCTCGCAGGCCAACGTCGCGATGGGCGCGACATTGCCGGTGATGCGCGTGGTCATCCCGATGTGTCCGCTGCTGGGCCTGCTCGGCACGGTGACCGGCATGCTGGAGGTGTTCGACGTGATGACCCTGCACGGCAGCGTCGATGCTCGGACCATGGCCTCGGGCGTCTCGCATGCGATGGTCTCGACGCTGTCGGGATTGGCGGTGAGTCTCAGCGGCATGTTTTTCGTGCACCAGTTCAATTTGCGGGTGCAGCGCGAGACCGAAAATCTCAACGATATCCTGACCCATGAAGAAAAACCGGTGATCACGACATGAGAATCCGTCGCCATGCGCCGCACCAGGATGAAACCGGCATCGACCTCGCGCCGATGCAGCGAACTTCGCCCTTCATGAACCTGCTGCGCCGCACGGATTCTGGACTCGCATTCGTGCTGGATTCCTGCGCGGATGATGTTGTACACGGAGGAGACTAATTTATGCGCGTCCGCCGCCATGCGCCGCACCAGGATGAAACCGGCATCGACCTCGCGCCGATGCTCGATTTCATCATGAACCTGTTGATCTTTTTCATCATCTCGGCATCGTTCGTCAACGTCTCCGGCATCACCGTCAACCGGCCCAGCGCCAAGACCGCGGTCAAGGAAGACAAGGCCAATGTCTTCGTCGCGATCAGCGCCAAGAACGAGGTCTGGGTCGACCGCAAGGAGGTGGATATCCGCGCCCTGCGTGCGAATATCGAACGCCTCAAATCTCAGCACCCGCAAATGACGGTGGTGATCCAGGCCGACAAAAACTCGCGCGCCGGGCTGATGGTCGAGGCGCTGGATCAAGTGCGTCTGGCCGGCGTCAAGGACGTCGCGGTCGCGGCGGACCCGGTGAAGTGATGCGACGTCCTGCCGCCCTGCGACCCGACTCCGTGTGGTGATCGTGTGCCGCTGAATCCACTCATGCAGGCGCGGCGATTGCTGCCCGAAACGCGCTGGCTGGCTGCGCTGGCGCTGGCGCTGCTGGTGGTGCTGTGCCTGTTCTGGGCACTGCAGCGGACGATCAGGCCGGCACAGAACGGTGGTATCGCACCCACGGTCATCGAGGGCGTCAACGTGGTTGCGGCCAAACCGGCGCAGGACCAGCCCGCGGAAGAAGATTTGTTCAAGGCTGCCGCCGCGCCACCGCCGCCACCGGCCGCGCCGCCGGCACTGGCGCAGCCGAATATGCCCGCCATCGACGTGCCGGCGCTGGCGGTGACGGCGGTGGATGCCGGACCGATCAGCCTGCCAGTCAAGCTCGGCGCCGGCAGCATGAGCCTGGGTGGCAGCGGCAGCTTTGGTGGTTTTGCCGGGGGCGGCGGATCAGGCAATGGCAACGGCCGTGGAGGCGGTGGCGGCGGTTACGGTGGTGGCCAGGGCTTCGTCGGCAAGCCGCTGATCCCGCTGTCCACCGCGCGGCCGCAGATGCCCGAATGGGCCTGCAAGAAAAAAATCAAGGGCTGGGTCGAAGTCGTGTTCACGGTGATGCCCAATGGCCGCGTGCGCGATGTCAAGATCGTCGATGCCAATCCGCGCGGAGTCTACGAGGCGGCCGCGATCGAGAGTATCTCGAACTGGATTTATGCTGAAAGCAGCAAGGCGCGCGAGGTCAAGCAGCGCGTGCCGATGGATCCCGCCGACTGCGCCTACAACTGGCAAGGATGAATTCCATGCGCGGACTGCGCCTGTACCTTGCCTTGCTGCTGACTCTGTGTCTGCAGATTGCGCCGCTGCCTGCGCCGGCCGACCAGTATCACAGCGAAGTTCGCGAGATCGAGACGCCACCGCCGCAGACCCAGCCGCAGGACGAGCAGAAGATGCTGCAAACCACCACCGACCCGTATGCCCGGGCGATGCTGTTGCGCGATCTGGCGGGTCGCGCGGTGACGCGCAAGGACTACGCTCAAGCGGCGAAATATTTGCAGCAGGCGCTGGCGCAGAACGCCTTGTCCGGTCCAGCCGCCGAACAGATGAAGCAGGATTTGTCGCAGATTTATCTGGCGACCGGCAATTACAAGAACATGATTCCGCAGCTGGAGGCGCAACTGCGCGGTGGTAACGTACCGGCCGAGACCCTGATTGCGCTCGGCGCGGCTTATGTCGAGAACAAGCGATACAAGGAAGCGGTGCCGCTGTTGCGGAAGGGCATCGCCGCCAGCAAGTCGCCGGACATTTCCTGGCAGCGCGCACTGCTGGCGGCGCTGATGGGCGCCGGCGAGCAGAAACAGGCGTTGCCGCTGGCCGAGCAGCTGGTGCGCGAGGAGCCGGCGCACCGCGAGGAATGGATGCGCCTCGCCGCGCTGCAACTGAAATTCGGCGACAAGGCACGCGCGCTGGCAGTGATGGATATCGCCGCGCAGCTGGGCTATCTCACGACCGAGGATGAGCGGTTGCAGCTGGTGACATTGACCGCCCAGCTTGGAGCGCCGTTCGAGGCCGCATCGACCCTGCAAGGCTGGATGGAAGCCGGGCAGGTCCGGCGCGACGCGCAGAGCAGCAAGCTGTTGGCGACGCTATGGATCAATGCGCGCGAATCCAGCCTGGCGATCCCGGCGCTGCAGGAGGCGATCCGCCGGGCGCCCAGCATCGAGCTTTACGAGCAGCTGGCGCAGATGCAGATGAATCGCGAGCAGTACGCCGAAGCGGCGGCGGCGCTGGAGAAAGCGGTCGGTGCCGGCGCGCGTTCCGGCCCGGTCTACATGACACTGGGGATGGCGCGTTATCAGCAGGCCGACATCGACCGTGCGCTGCAGGCATTCCAGGCTGCCGCCGAGTATCCGAAGAGCCGCACGCTGGCGCAGAGCTGGGTCAAGTATCTGGAGTCCGGCAAGGCCCGCGACCAGGCGCTGGCCGCGGCAGTCGAGCGGCATCAGCGCGAGGACAAAGTGACCCTGAGTACGCGCCTGCTCGGCGGCAATGTGACACTGACTCCGGACAAGGGCGGCAGCGGTACAGCGGCTGCGGTCGGCGCGGCCAGTGGCGGGGAACTGACTCCAATCGGTGCCGAGCGCGCCGGTAATTCCGATGGCAGCATCCCGGCGTGGACCGGCGGCATCACCCGTGCGCAGTGGCCCGCGACCTATCGGCCCGGCAGGCATCTGGTCGATCCATATCCGGATGACAAACCGCTGTTCGTCATCACAGCCGCTAATCTCGCCCAATACCGCGACAAGCTGACGCCGGGCTACCTGGCGCTGTTCGCGCGCTATCCCGACTACAAGATGCCGGTCTACATGACGCGACGCAGCGTCAGCTATCCGCAGGCGATCTACGATGCGACGCAGGCCAATATCGGCAAGGCCAAGCTGCTGGGTTCAGATGCGCTGATTGGTGCGCACCTGGGATTTCCATTCCCCAAGCCGGGCAACGGCGTCGAGATCATGTGGAATCATCGCGTGCGTTATCGCGGCGACACCTCGCAGGTGCAGTCGACGCAGGCAGTCGTCGAAACCAACGGCGATGTCAACTATCTCAAGCAGACCGAACGGGTTGATTACCGTTATGCAAACCTGAAGAATCCGGCGGATATTTCAAAAGACAACATCCTGCTGTATTACCTGACCTGGTTCGGCAAGAGCCTCGGCGATATCGATTTCGTCGCGCTGGTGCACGAGACCGCGAACTCACTGAAGTCGGCGCGCGCGATCTGGGTGATTCCACCGCACATTCCACGCATGTTCCGCATTCCGCCGATCGGTTACGACCAGCCGTTTCCTGGCTCGGAAAATCTGATGTTCATCGACATGGTGGACATGTACAACGGTGCTTTCGACCACTATGTCTGGAAGCTCACCGGCAAACGCGAGATTTACATTCCGTACAACAGCTACCGCATCAGTGACGGCCGCTACAAATATTCGCAGCTGCTGACGCCGCATCATTTCAACCAGAGTACGACGCGCTATGAACTGCACCGCGTATGGGTGATCGAGGCGATCGAGCGCGAAGGCAAGCATCACGCTTTCGGCAAGCGCACGTTCTACGTCGACGAGGACAGCTGGAATGTGGTGCTGGTGGAAAACTATGACCGGCAGGGCAATCTCTGGCGTTTCCAGGAAGGCCACCTGCTGCCGATCTACAGTTCGCAGAGTTCGAACTGCTTGCCGGTGGTGACCTACGATCTCAAGGACGGGCGCTATTTCGTCAACCGCTTGCTGGCGGAAGACCCGCCGATGCAGTTCAACATCCCGATGAAAGAGAGCGAGTTCCTGCCGGCAAATGTTGCAAGCAGCTATATCCGCTGAATCAGCTCAGGTAGCGACCGATCACCTCGGCGAGGCCGGGAATTGCTGCCTGCACCTCATGCTCCGCACTGCCGCGCAGTTTGGCGTAGGCGGACTTGATGGTGCTGCTATCGCTTTCGGCGACGTGGCGGTCGGCCACCGACAGCAGGTCCTGGGTCGCGCGCGGCGCGTGCTGCTGCAGGAACGACGTGAAGCCGCTCGTGCCGGCGTCCGCGCATTCGGCATGCAGGGGCTCCAGCGCGGCGACGAATTCGGGCAGCAGTCGCGCGGTGGCGCGTTCGAGGATGCCGGGCTTTGCGGCCTTGAGCAGGCTCATGCCAGTCTTCATTGCCATGCCCTTGAAGCCGCTGAGTCCGGCAACGCGCGACTCGATCAGTTGCACGCAATCCGTAATCAGCGCACCTTTGTGCGCCGGTGCCAATAAAATAGCCGTCAGCGTATCCATTCCAGTCTTCACATGACATCCAGAAAAAAAAGCGGCACGCAGGATAGCATTTCAAAACTCAAGACCCGGCCGCTGGAGCGCAACATCGCGCTGACCCGGCTCGGGCTGGGCGCCGGCGCCAAGATCGCAATGCACTCGGTGGCGAACATCTTTCGCGGCGATACCGGCCGCGACGAGGCCAACCGTGAGTTCTATTCCCGGCAGGCGCGGATCCTTGCCGATGAGCTGGGGCAACTCAAAGGCAGTGTGATGAAGGCCGGGCAGATGCTATCGCTGTACGGCCAGTATTTTCTGCCTGAAGAAGCCGTGGATATCCTCTCCGGCCTGCAGGACGATACCCCGCCGGTGCACTGGAGCGTGGTTGCGCCGGTTCTGGAGCGCTGTATCGGCAAGGCACGACTGGGCGAGCTTGAAATCGACCACACCCCGATCGCGGCGGCGTCGCTGGGGCAGGCGCACCGCGCCTGGCGCAAGCGCGACCGCCAGCCGCTGTGCGTGAAGATCCAGTACCCCGGCGTGGCCGACTCGATCGAGAGCGATATCAAGACCCTGTCGCGCCTGCTGCTGTTGACACGACTGACGCCGAAAGACATGGACCTCACGCCGGTGTTCAGCGAGGTGCGCGAGATGCTGCTGCGCGAAGTCGATTACCACGCCGAGCGCAGGTTCACCGACGCGTTTGCCGCGAAGCTGCGCGATGACCAGCGTTTCGCGGTGCCGAAGATTTTTGCCGAATACAGTGGCGACATGGTGCTGACCTCGAGTTTCGAGGTTGGCATCAGCGTTCGCGACGAGCAGATCGGCGAACTGTCGCAGGCGCGCCGCAACCGGCTTGCGCGCGCGTTCCTGGAACTGTTTCTCAAGGAATTTTTCGATTGGCGCATGCTGCAATCGGATCCGCATTTCGGCAATTACCGCCTGCGCCTGGATGCCGCCGGCGAGGACCGCATCGTGCTGCTGGATTTTGGTGCAACCCGCATCTTCGAGCCCGCGTTTGTCGCCAACTACTCGGATATCGTTGCCGGCGCAATGCAGGGCGATGCCGCGCGCGTGGCCCGCGGCGGTGTCGCGATCGGTCTGCTCAAGGAGAATTTCCCGGAGCAGGTGACGCAGGCCTTCGTCGAACTGTGCGCGCTGATCGTCGAGCCGTTCAACGCTGCCGATTCTCCGCTGACGCCGCCGGCACTGCTCAACGCGAAAGGCGAATACCGCTGGGGCGCCAGCGATCTGCCGATGCGCTCCAGCCACATGGCAGCGGTCAATGCGCTGTCGGTGCACTTCCGCGTGCCGCCGCGCGAGATCGTGTTTCTGCACCGGCGTCTGGCCGGGGTATTCATCATGCTGGCGACTCTGGGGGCGGAATTGGACAGCCGCGAGCTGCTGCTGGAGACTCTGCAACGAGTCAGGCGTTAAACCTTGACTGGCATCATCAATGTTGCATTGCCGCATCGAGGGGTGGTACGTGTAGCGTAAGATTGCGTTTGGCAGCAGCAGGAATATTCGTTAGCATCGACGTTCCATCGCGAGTTCATAAATAGCCACTTGAGCCGTCCGGTCCATTCAGAGGAGAAGTTTTCATGATGAGAAAAATGATTGCATTCGCGGGCGTACTTGCCCTGGGTCTGGTGACCCAGCAGGCTTGCGCCGGGGTACCTGCGGCGGAGGCGGCCGAGCTTGGCAAGACACTGACTCCGGTCGGTGCCGTGGAAGCCGGGAACAAGGCCGGCACGATCCCGGCATGGGCGCCGGAAAAACAGCATGGCGCACTCCATGACGACTGGCCGAACGACCCCAAGATTGATTCCGAGAAGCCGCTGTTCACTATTACCAAGGCCAATATGGCGAAGTACCTCCCCGAACTATCGGAAGGTCATCGCAGGCTGCTGGCGACCTTTGCCGACTACAAGATGAATGTCTATCCGACGCATCGCGTGGCGGCTTTCCCGGAGCCGATCTACAAGGCGACCGAAAAGAACGCGGTGACTGCCTCGCTGATCGGCACGGATGAGCCGGTGGGTGCCGAACTCGGATTTCCGTTCCCGATTCCCAAGAGTGGCGCCGAGGTGATCTGGAACCACAAGCTGAAATGGCGCGGCGAGTCAGCGACCCGCTACAACAACCAGATGATCGTGCAGCCCAATGGCGAGTTCCAGCTGACCAAGATCATCGAGAATGTGCAGTTCGACTACGCCAGCATCAAGCACCCGCATGTGCTGGACAAGGATCACCTCCAGTTCCTGCGCTATCTGTCGCACACGGTGGCGCCGCCGCGTCTGGCCGGCACCTACATTCTGGTTCTGGAAAAAGCCTCGACCGGAAACGCGGGCCGTGCCGCGTGGCTGTATTCGCCGGGCCTGAAGCGCATCCGCCGTGCACCGACGGTATGCTGCGACAACCCGTATGAAGGCACCGACGGCAACCAGTTCTACGATCAGGTCGACATGTTCAACGGCTCGCTCGAGCGTTATAACTGGAAGTTGATCGGCAAGAAGGAAATGATCATTCCATATAACAACAACAAGATTGCCGGTAACAGGATCAAGTACAAGGACATGATCCGTCCGCACCATCTGAACCAGGATCTGCCGCGCTATGAGTTGCACCGTGTCTGGGTCGTCGAAGCGACGCTGAAGCCCGGTACCAGCCACACTTTCAAGAAGCGCGTGATGTATGTCGACGAGGATAGCTGGAACATCTGCATGGTCGACGATTACGACAACCGCGATGGCCTGATGCAGTTCCAGGAAGGCATGGTGATCTTTGCGCCTAACATCATGGCGACTTCGACGGTTCCTGAAGTGATTTACCATTTCGATTCCGGCCGTTACTTCATCACTGCCGCGATGAACGAAGACCACCCGGTCGACAGTTCGGTCAGCTTCCCGGACGACTACTTCACGGCCAGTTCCGTGCAGAAGAGCACTACGCAGTAATCGATGGGTATTACTCTGGCCGCTGGGCGGAAACGCCCAGCGGTTTTTTCTTGTGTGGACTTTGTGAGGCCGGCATGCAATTTGAAGACAGGCATGTTTTCGACAAGCCCGCTGCGACGGTGATGACGATGTACGTGGAGCGCAGCTTTTTCGAGCGCAAGTACAAGGATCTCGGCGGTTGGGACATCGAAGTGCTCGATCACGAAAAATCTGACACGAAGTTCCGGATCAAATGCCGCTACACGACCAAGGCCAGCATCGCCAGCATCCCGTCCTTCGCGCAGAAATTCATTGGCAGCAGCATTACCCTGATCCAGCAGGACACCTGGGATATCAAGGCCAGGACCGGGTGGCTCGACATCGAGATGAAGAACGCCCCGGTCAGGATTCATGCCGACATGACATTGCGCGACGAGGCCGGGGTTGCGATCAACGCGATGAAGTGGAATGTCAGTTGCGGCATTCCGCTGATTGGCGGCAAACTCGAACAACTGGTCGCCGACGACATCAAGGCCAAGTCCGGCAAGGACGCCAAAGTCAGTCAGATCATCCTCAACGACTATTAATAGTGCCGCCCGCTGTGTAGTTTCAGGCTTGGATATATGTTCATAAATATTGATTAATATTATTTATGATATAGTTTATATAACAAATTTCATGCCGCTTTACTGCATAGCGGATCAGCCCGATCGGTATTGCTATGCGTCAACTCCTGGCCCGCAATCGTGAACGAATCGCCCAATCCAAAGCCGTCACAAGAACCGGCCCCTCCAGAGGGCACAACGCTCTGGCAGACAATCGCCAGCGTCGGCGCCGCGCTGTTCGGTGTGCAAAGTCGCAAGAACCGCGAACGCGATTTCACTCACGGCAAACCGCTGCATTTCATCCTGGTTGGAATTGCGATGACGCTGGTGGTGATTTTCGCGCTGACCTTGATCGTCAAGTTGCTGCTGCATCACGCCGGTGCCTAGATGCGCGCCGCTTAGTTCTGGTGCGTGTGAGCGTGCTTGAGCGTATAAATCCATTCCAGCGCCTGCCGCGGCGACAGCGTGTCCGGTTCCAGGCTGTCGAGCATTTTCAGAGCCTCGGATGGCGGCGCTGCGAACAGCGATAGCTGCGGTTGCTGCGGAGCCGGAACCATCGGCGCGGGCGCGGCCTGACTCTCCAGTCTTTGCAGGTAGTGGCGCGCGCTGCGAATCACGCTTTGCGGCACGCCGGCCAGGCTGGCGACCTGCAGACCATAGCTGCGATTGGCCGGCCCCGGTTTTACCTGGTGCAGGAAAACCAGCCGGTCATTGCCTTCGGCGGTGAATTCCGCAGCATCGAGATGTGCATTGGCCACGCCGGGCAGACTGTCGGCCAGCGCGGTCAGTTCAAAGTAATGCGTGGCGAACAGGGTAAAGGCGCGCACCTGTGTAGCGAGATGTTCAGCGCAGGCGCGCGCCAGCGACAGGCCGTCGTAGGTCGAGGTGCCGCGGCCGACCTCGTCCATCAGCACCAGGCTGTTCGCGGTGGCGTTGTGCAGGATGTTGGCGGTCTCCGACATCTCGACCATGAAGGTGGATTGTCCGGAGGCCAGATCGTCGGCGGCGCCGATACGGGTGAAGATGCGGTCGATCGGGCCGATACGCGCGGACTCGGCGGGCACGAACGAGCCGGCGTGCGCCAGCAACACGATCAGCGCGGTCTGGCGCATGTAAGTGGATTTGCCGCCCATGTTCGGGCCGGTAATGACCAGCAGGCGTGTGTTGTCGTCCAGCGCCAGATCATTGGGCACGAATGGCGCGTCCAGCGTCTGCTCGACCACCGGGTGGCGCCCGGCGACGATCTCGATGCAGGGCGTGTCCAGCAGTTGCGGACGCGACAGTTTCAGTGCCTGCGCGCGTTCGGCATAGCAGGCCAGCACGTCGAGCTCGGCAATCGCCGCTGCGCTGGTCTGCAGCGAGGGCAAATGCTGCAGCAGGCTGTCGAGCAGCGCGTCGTAGAGTTCCTTCTCGCGCGCCAGAGCGCGGTCGCGCGCCGACAGCACCTGGTCCTCGTAACGCTTGAGTTCCCCGGTGATGTAGCGCTCGGCATTGGTGAGTGTCTGACGCCGGGTGTAATCGGCCGGAACTTTTGCGGCGTGCGCCTTGCCGACTTCGATGAAGTAGCCGTGCACGCGGTTGTAGCCGACCTTGAGCGTGTCGATGCCGCTGCGCGCTTTTTCGCGGGCCTCGAGATCCAGCAGGAAACCGTCGGCGTTTTCGGACAGGGCGCGCAGTTCATCCAGAACAGTGTCGTAACTGCTGCGGAATACGCCGCCGTCTTTGACCAGCAGCGGCGGGCTTTCCGCCAACGCCGCGCGCAGCGACGCGGCCAGTTGAGAGTGTTGGCCCAGCGAGGCCGCGAACGTCCTGATCAGCGGCGCTTCAAGCCCTGCAAGCACGGCCTGGACGCCGGGCAGCGCGGTCAGACTCTGGCTCAGGCCCAGCAGATCGCGCGGCCGTGCGGAGCGCAGGGCGATGCGCGCAAGGATGCGCTCCATGTCGGCGATATCGTGCAGTGCATCGCGCAGGCCCTTGTAAGCGTCGCCATAGAGCAGCGTAGCGATGGCCTGGTAGCGGGCGTTGAGCGCCGTATGATCGCGCAGCGGTCGTGTCAGCCAGCGGTGCAGGGCGCGCGAGCCCATCGCGGTGATGCAGCGATCCATCACATTCTGTAGCGTGTAGTCGTGCCGATCGGAGAGTGCGCGGTCGATTTCCAGATTGCGGCGCGTGGCGGCATCGAGCGTGAGCGCCTCTTGCGGCAATTCGGTACGCAGGCCGGTCAGATGCGGCAGCCGGGATTTTTGCGTGTCCTGCACATATTGCAGCAACGCGCCGGCCGCGCCGATGGCGGCGCTGTAGTCCTCGCAGCCGAAGCCGCGCAGATCCTTGGTCTGGAACTGTTCCGTCAGCAGGCGATAGGCCGAGGCCGGATCGAAATGCCATTGCGGCCGCAGTCTTGCACTGAATCCGGCAAGTTCCAGCGGCAGGTTCTCAGGCGCCAGCAGTTCACTGGGATTGAGCCGATGCAGTTCCGCAGCAAGATTGCCGGTACTGTCGGTTTCCAGCACCGCGAAGCGCCCTGACGATAGTTCCAGCCAAGCCACGCCAAAGCGGTGGTTGCCACTGCGACACACCGCTGCGAGCAGTGTTTGAGCGCGCGGATCCAGCAGCGCTTCCTCGGTTGCCGTGCCGGGGGTGACGATGCGCACCACTTCGCGGCGCATCGGGCCCTTGTCCGCGCTTGCGCGGACAACAGACGGGGCTCCAAGGCCGACTTCGCCGACCTGTTCGACAATCACCACCGATTCACCGAGCTTGATCAGTCGCGCCAGGTATTGCTCGATCGCGTGATACGGCACGCCGGCCATGACGATCGGTGCACCGGCCGATTCGCCGCGTTGGGTCAGGGTGATGTTGAGCAGCCGCGCGGCCTTGCGCGCGTCGTCGTAGAACAGCTCGTAGAAATCGCCCATGCGGAACAGCACCAGGGTATCCGGGTGCTGCGCCTTGATGCCCAGGTACTGCTGCATCAGCGGGGTGTGGTCGCGCAGCATGGGTTTATCCATATCGATCTGATTCATATCATTTTATTGCGCTGCCGATGCGATCCGCGCTGAGCAAGCTGTGCACTCCGGCACAGGATTTCGCGCTAAATGTAACTCATGCGCAAGTTGTTATCGGGTTCTGCGGAACTCCGGTCATGGTCCTGACCTGCTGCGTTGCGAATTCCGCTGGCCAGCACGCTGAATACTGCTTGTCGCTGCATATCTATTGACAGCCGGTTTTGGCAGTTTCAATATCATGCATACAAAATACATGTTAATGAGAGGTCATCAACATGCAAAACGAAGTCTGGGTCATTACGCTGGCTGGAATCGGTTTGGTTACGCTGGCGTTTGTCTGGGTGATTGTCCAATCCACCAAAGCACCGGCTTCGGATCAGCGGCAAAAGACCGCGGACAGTATCCGGCGATGGTGGTTCCTGGCACTGGTGGTGGCTGGCATTGGTATTGCCTACGCCACATTAAAACCGTTTCCGATTGCCAATCAGAGCGCCAATTCGCAGAACGCACAAATCGTTAACGTCGTCGGCCACCAGTGGTACTGGGAGCTCAGTCCAGCCGAGGTCAAGGCGGACATTCCGGTGGAATTCGACGTGACCAGTGCAGATGTCAATCACGGTTTCGCGATCTATGGCCCGGATGATCGCATCGTGACCCAGACCCAGGCCATGCCGGGTTATACCAATCGTCTGCTGCATACCTTTGCGCAACCCGGAAAATATCGGGTGATGTGTCTCGAATATTGCGGACTGGCTCATCACGCCATGATTACCCAATTTGAAGTTGTGGCCGACAGCAAGGGAGAACAGCCATGAGCAGCACCGAGTTGTATCCGGCCGACGAGGCTTTGTCGCGCAACGAACGCATCGTTCTCAATACCTATGTCATCTCGACCTTGCTGGTATTTGTCCTGATGATGTTGTTTGGCTTGCTCATGCGTATGGCGCAGGGCACCTGGATCAATCTGCCGCTGGATCGTTTCTACCAGATCATGACGGTGCATGGCGCCGGGATGGTCGGCACGGTCGGGCTGGCTAGCAGCGCAGTCATGTGGTTCTTTCTGCGCAAGTACGTGCGCCTGAGCCTGGCGATATTCGCAACCAATTATGTGCTGTTCATGCTGGGGGTGGTGGCGATCCTGTCGTCGGTCTTCATCGGCCGCTACGCCGGCGCATGGACGTTCCTTTACCCTTTGCCGGTCCATGCGATGGGGGTGTGGAGCCCGCACGCGGCTGCGCTGTTCATGCTCGGCTATCTGTTCATCGGCGTCGGCTTCCTGCTGTTTTATCTGGATGCGATGCTGGCCATCATCCGCGTCTACGGCAACCTCGGGCGGGCTATGGGCTTGCAGTGGCTGTTCGGCGGGGAAATCGACAAGTCACACCCGAAAGCCGTGGTCGCCAGCACGATGGTGGCGATCGCCAATTCCATCGGCACTCTTGCCGGTGCCGTGGTACTGGTGATGTGCCTGGTCAACATCTACTTTCCAGCAGTGACGCTCAATGCGCTGCTGGTCAAGAACCTGACCTATCTGTTCGGCCACATGTTCATCAACGCCAGCATTTACATGGGCGTGATCGCGGTATACGAATTGCTGCCGCGCTACAGCGGGCGGCCTTACCCGATTTCACGGCCGTTCCTGTGGTCGTGGGCGGCGAGCCTGGTGATGGTGCTGATTGTCTATCCGCACCACCTGATGATGGACTACGCCATGCCGCAGTGGATGGTCATCATGGGCCAGATCATTTCCTACTGTGCCGGCCTGCCGGTGTTTACCGTAACCGTATACGGCGCATTGACCAACGTCTATCGAACCGGCATGCGCTGGCCGACACCGGCCAAGTTGTTGATGCTGTCGATGTTCGGCTGGGCCGCCGGAATCGTTCCCGCCATCATCGACGGCACCATCACCGTCAACCGGGTGATGCACAACACCCAATGGGTTCCAGGTCACTTCCATTTCTATCTGCTGCTGGGCGTCCTGCCCATGATTCTGGCCATGATGTTTCACCTGGTTGGGAGTCGCGCACAGGGAAGGCCAGTCCCTGCTATCGACAGGCTGGCTTTCCCGACCTATCTCATTGGCGGGCTAGTGTTTGTCTTTGCATTCCTGGCAGCCGGGCGTGCCAGCGTGCCGCGGCGCTACGCCGTCCATTTGCCGGAATGGTTGCCGTACGATCACGCCGGCTCGATTGGCGCCATGCTGGTTGTCGTGGGGATGCTGCTGCTGACGGGCCGTATCGTCGTCGGACTGTTGAACGCTGCCGGTCATGCCGATCCTGCGCACGCTGCTCGCTAGCCTGGCGCTGATCATTATCGGTGGCTACACGCTCAGTGCGGCCACCGACGGGTTCCGGGCATTCACCACTGAAACCGCACGACGTGTCGGAGTGCGGGAACATCCCGTCGAAATTCCACAGGTAGAACTGGAAACTGCATCCGGTTCACGGATGAACTTTGCGGACTTCCACGGAAAATGGCTGGTGGTGGATTTCATTTATACCCGCTGCCCGACGTACTGCTCCGCTCTCGGTGGAGAGTTCGCCCAGCTTCAGGATCGGCTCGCCGGACCGCTTGCGCAAGGCAAGTTGCAGTTGCTCAGCATCAGTTTTGATCCGGATCGCGACACGCCACAGCAGCTAGCCGCGTATCAGCAGCGCTTTCGCCAGCGTGGTCCAGGCTGGCTCGCCGCGCGGCCGGTGACGGCGGATGGACTCAGGCAACTTGAGCGGGTATTCGGTATCACGGTGATTCCGGATACGTTCGGTGGTTACGTCCATAACGTAGCCATCCAGATGGTCGATCCGCGAGGCCGCCTGGTCGAAATCATGGGCATGGAAAAGCCTGATCGGGTCGCGCGTGCCGTGTTACGGAATCTTGATCGGTGAACCTTCGCTTGCCAACACGCACTGCCCGCATCGCGTTGCTGCTTTTCTTCATCATGTTGATGCCGCCGCTGAAGCATGCGCTCGAAGTCAGCATGACCATGCAGATGCTGGTGCAAATTCCGTCACTCATCGTCGTGGGGATGCTGTTGTCGCAGGCAGTGCCGGCACGGGTAGATGCGGCACTGGCCAGTTGCGATCATCGAGGTATCACGGGCCTTGTGCTCGCGACTCTCGTCGCAGCTTTATGGATGTTGCCGCGCTCGCTTGATGCGTCAATCACCGAGCCGCCGGTCGCTGTTGCCAAGTATCTGTCGATCCCGTTGCTGATAGGACTGCCGTTCGCGCTGAGCTGGCCGCGCATGAGCTTCATCGTCAGGGGTGTTTTTCTGCTTGAGCTTATAGCGACTTTCTTCAGGATGGGCTGGCTTTACATGATCTGGCCCGACCGCCTGTGCAACAACTACCTGCTTGGCGATCAGCAGCGCCTCGGAAAATACATGGTGTCGATCGGCGTATTGCTGCTGCTCTGGATTGCCTGCAAGCTGCTCTGGGGCAGCATGGATACGTTTGCCGAGGCGCAGCCGCTGCAGCGCGCCACGAATCCCGGCATGAACCGCCCAGGTCACCGTGCGAGCAGTTGATTTTCGCGCAAAGGGTTGCCACCCTGTCGACGACTCTCGTCATCCGTTTTCCCCATGCAATTGACCCGTTTTACCGATTATGCGTTGCGCGTGCTGATGTTCGTCGGCAGGCATCGCGACCGCGTTTGCACGATGCGCGAGGTCGCGGAGCACCATCGCATCTCTCTGGAGCATCTACGCAAGGTAATCCATAAGCTGGCGAAGCTGGGTTATCTCAATACAACACAGGGTCGTGGTGGCGGCATTGTGCTGGGCCATGACGCGGCGGAAATCCGCCTGGGTGAAGTTATCCTGGCCATGGAAGAGGACATGAGTATCGTCGACTGTCAGGCACTGGAGTGCATTCTCCAGCCTGCTTGTTCGCTCAAAGCCGCCCTGGATCGTGGCAGCCGTGCGTTTATCACCGCGGTGAACGAGGTGACGCTCGAAGACTTGCTGGGCAATAGAGAGATGAAACGCCAGTTCAAGATTGTCGACGGCGCCAGCCGCAGGTAGACGCAGTCGGCGTAGGGCGGACGGCGTTGGCGAGAAAGCCATAGACCGTATACTTGCCCTTTCATTATTTCTTAACCAAATTCTTCGTGAGCACAGAACATTCCAGTCTCTGGCAGCCGGACTCCTGGCAGCAGAAGTCGGCGTTGCAACAGCCCGACTATCCCGACCCGGCCGCGCTGACGCAGGCACTGGCGCAACTCAAGCGGATGCCGCCGTTGGTGACTTCGTGGGAGGTCAATGCGCTCAAGCGGCAACTTGCCGAAGCGCAGGCGGGCAAGGTGTTTGTGCTGCAGGGCGGCGATTGCGCAGAAAGTTTTGCCGACTGCCAGCCGCAACTGATCGCCAACCGGCTCAAGGTGCTGTTGCAGATGTCGCTGGTGCTGGTACACGGTCTGCAGAAGCGCGTGCTGCGCGTCGGCCGCTTCGCCGGTCAATATGCCAAGCCGCGCTCCGCCGATACCGAAACTCGTGACGGCGCGACGCTGCCGAGCTATCGCGGCGACCTGGTCAATGCGCCGGAATTCAACGCCATCGCACGCGCGCCAAATCCGCAGCGGCTGCTCGACGCGCATGCCTGTTCGGCGATGACGATGAATTTCGTCCGCGGCCTGATCGATGGCGGTTTTGCCGACCTGCACCACCCGGAATACTGGGGACTGGACTGGGTGCGTCACTCGCCGCTGGCCAGCGACTATCAACGGCGCATGGATGCCATCGGCGAATCGCTGCGCTTCATGGAAACGCTGGCGGGGCAGGCTATCGGCGAATTCAAGCGCGTCGATTTCTTCACCTCGCACGAGGCGCTGGTGCTCAGCTACGAGCAGGCGCAGACGCGGCAGGTGCCGCGCAGCAGCGGCTGGTACAACTTGTCCACGCATTTTCCGTGGATCGGCATGCGCACCGCGGATGTGAATGGTGCGCATGTCGAGTATTGCCGCGGCATCCGCAATCCGGTCGGTGTGAAAGTCGGGCCGGGCATGTCGGCGGAATGGCTGCTGCAACTCTGCGCGGTGCTCAATCCGATCAACGAGCCAGGCCGTCTGGCACTGATTCACCGCATGGGCGCGGGCAAGATCGCGCAATACCTGCCGCCGCTGATCGAGGCCGTGCGCGCCAGTGGCAACACCGTGCTGTGGCTGTGCGACCCGATGCATGGCAATACGCAGTCCACCGCCTCCGGCATCAAGACCCGGCCGTTCGACGCGATCCTGTCGGAACTGACGCAGGCCTTCGAGATTCATGCGGCCTGCGGTTCGCACCTCGGCGGCGTGCACCTGGAGCTGACCGGCGAGGATGTCACCGAGTGCACCGGCGGCGCGCGCAACCTGACCGACACTGACCTGGAGCGTGCCTACAAGTCCACGGTGGACCCGCGCCTCAACTATGAGCAGGCGCTGGAACTGGCGATGAAAATTGCAGCGCTGGGCGGTGTGCGCGCGAGGCAATCAGCGGCTTGACGGGAATGCCGCTCAGTGCGGCCCGGCGTGGCTGTGCGGCCGGCCGAAGGCCACATGCAGCAGGGTGCCGGCGATAAAGGCTTGCACGCAGGCCAAGGTGTGCGCGTTGAATCCGCCGAGTTCGATGCCGGCAACGTAACCGCCCACGGTTCCTGCACACATCGCCGCAACCGCGCAGGCGGGCAGGGCAGGCCCGAACACTGGCGCCATCAGCCACCACACCAGCAGGCCGACGGGGATGCTGTGTATGGCGACGGCGATGCCGAGCGCGGCATTGGCCTGTCCGCCGGCGGGCGACAGCGCGACGCCGTCGCCGAAGCTGTGCAGCACCAGTCCGACCAGCACCAACGCCATCGCGGCGATGTGCATGCCGCGTCGCGCGCGGCTCAGTAGATTTTCCAGCAGGGTCGGGCCGAGCAGGCCGAGACCGACGAGCAGCAGGCTCCACAGGCCGATCTGTCTCCACGCCTCCGGCACCACTTCAATCAGCACGAGGCCGGTGACGCTGACCAGCACGAAGCCATCCATGTAGCGGGTCAGGCGCGGACGGGTCTTGAGGATCGCGTACAGCAAAGGTCCGGACAGCAGTGCCGCCAGCGTTGCAATCAGCAGGCTCAGGTTCATAGACGGAGATGTCCGCGTGGCTGGTTTTGAGTGCACCCGCTGTCTGTTGAAAGCGAATATTGTATGTTATAAAATATACTATTATTAATAATAAATAGCATATAATAAAACATTATTGGAATGCTTTGCATCGAGAGCGGGTGGTGCTTCAAAGCGGCAATTACGCCCATCAATCGCTGCATGGGCGTTCCTACTCCGTCGCCGCTCAGTGAGCGCGCGCGCTGTCGGCCGGCGGCGGCGCTGCCGCGACCGGCTGTGCCTGTGGTGGCAGCGGTTCCGGCACCCGTTCCAGCGCGAGCTTGAGCACATCCTCGATCCAGCGCACCGGCTCGATGTTGAGCTTGCTCTTGACCGTTTCCGGGATTTCCGCGAGATCCTTGACGTTCTCCTGCGGGATCAGCACGGTCCGGATGCCGCCGCGCTGCGCCGCCAGCAGTTTTTCCTTGAGTCCGCCGATCGGCAACACTTCACCGCGCAGGGTGATTTCGCCGGTCATCGCCACGTCTGCGCGCACCGGGATGCCGGTCAGCGCCGACACCAGCGCGGTGCACATCGCGCCGCCTGCGCTCGGCCCGTCCTTGGGCGTGGCGCCTTCGGGCACATGCACATGCAGGTCGTGCTTGGCGTAAAACTCCTCGTCGATGCCCAGCATGCGCGCGCGCGAACGCACCACGGTCAGCGCCGCCTGGATCGATTCCTGCATGACATTGCCGAGACTGCCGGTCTGCGTCAGCTTGCCCTTGCCCGGCGTCAGCGCCGCTTCAATCGTCAGCAGTTCACCACCGACCTCGGTCCATGCCAGGCCGGTGACTTGTCCGACCTGGTTTTTTTCTTCGGCGCGACCGTAGCGGAACTGCTGCACGCCGAGATATTTGTCGAGATTCTTTTCGGTGACGCGGACCTTGAGTTCCTTAGGCTTGAGCAGCAATTGCTTGACCACCTTGCGCGCGATCTTGCTCAGGTGACGCTCGACATTGCGCACACCGGCTTCGCGCGTGTAGTGGCGGATGATGGCGCGGATCGCGTTGTCGCTGATTTCCAGTTCGCCATCCTTGAGGCCGTTGTTGGCGATCTGCTTGGGCAGCAGGTACTGCCTGGCGATGTTGAGCTTCTCGTCCTCGGTGTAGCCGGGGATACGAATGACTTCCATGCGATCCAGCAGCGGGCCGGGAATGTTCAGCGTGTTCGAGGTGGCGATGAACATCACGTCGGACAAGTCGAAATCCACCTCCAGGTAATGATCCTGGAAGCTGAAGTTCTGCTCCGGGTCCAGCACTTCCAGCAGCGCCGAGGATGGGTCGCCGCGGAAATCCATGCTCATCTTGTCGATTTCATCGAGCAGGAACAGCGGATTCTTCACGCCGACCTTGGCCATGTTCTGGATGATCTTGCCGGGCATCGAGCCGATGTAGGTGCGGCGGTGGCCGCGGATCTCGGCCTCGTCGCGGATGCCGCCCAGCGACATGCGCACGAACTTGCGGTTGACCGCTTCGGCGATCGAGCGGCCCAGCGAGGTCTTGCCGACGCCGGGAGGGCCGACCAGGCACAGGATCGGGCCCTTGATCTTCTTCACCCGCGACTGCACCGCGAGATGTTCGACAATACGTTCCTTGATTTTCTCCAGGCCATAGTGGTCGGCATCGAGCTTGGCTTGCGCGGCGGCAAGGTCGATATGCGACTTGGTGCGGCGCTTCCACGGCATCTGCGTCAGCCAGTCGAGATAGTTGCGCACGACGGTGGCTTCCGCCGACATCGGCGGCATCATCTTCAACTTGTTGAACTCGGCGCGCGCCTTGGCCTTGGCCTCCTTGTGCATGCCTGAGCGTTCGATCTTGTTCGCCAGTTCTTCCTGTTCACTCGGCCCTTCTTCGCTTTCACCGAGTTCCTTCTGGATCGCCTTGATCTGTTCGTTGAGGTAATACTCGCGCTGATTCTTCTCCATCTGCTGCTTGACGCGGCCGCGGATCTTTTTCTCGATCTGCATCACGTCGATCTCGGCTTCGAGCATCTTCATCACATGCTCGAGCCGTGCGCCGGCGTCGGCGATTTCCAGCACCTTCTGCTTGTCTTCCAGCTTGAGATTCAGGTGCGCGGAGATGGTGTCGGCGAGGCGCCCAGGCGAATCCATGCTGGTCAGCGAGGGCAGCAGTTCGGCCGGGATCTTCTTGTTGAGCTTGGCGTACTGTTCGAACTGCGCCAGTGTCGAGCGCGTCAGCGCATCGATTTCCTTGGTGTCGATGACGGCGCCGCTGTCGTCCGGCAGGCGCTGGCATTCAGCGGTCAGGTAGGCATCGCCCATGCTCAGGCGCGTGACCCTGGCGCGGCCGACACCCTCCACCAGCACCTTGACCGTGCCGTCCGGCAGTTTGAGCATCTGCAGGATGCTGGCCAGCGTGCCGACGTCGTACAGATCCTTGGCAACAGGATCGTCCGCATCCGGCGTGCGCTGTGCCAGCAGCAGGATGCGCTTGTCGTCCTGCATCGCGGCGGCGAGCGCCTTGATGGATTTTTCGCGGCCCACGAACAACGGGATCGCCATATGCGGGAACACCACCACATCGCGCAAGGGCAGGACTGGCGCCTGCAAGTCGTTCTGGGTGTTCATGGATTTCCTCGAAAGAATTTCACAATGCGGCATTATGCCGGATCAGAGTGTAGTGAGGCCGCCAGACTGCAATTCAAGATGTGTGGTGCTCACGGCCTACCGTGTGGTACTTGCTGAATTCATCCTAATGGTTCTTGACAAACCGGCGAACAGCAAAAGCCACGCGCCACTGCGTCGCGATGTCCAGTGCACTGTGTTGACGGTCAAAATCGCGCTTGCTATAAAGCGGCGCACTCTGCGAATTCTCCGTTCCTGCAAGGGCCGCAAGGCCCGGCCGCAGCGGCGAAATAACGGGCGAATTTAAGTTTTAGACAGGTCTGCAAATATCCGGCATCAAGCCGATTATTTTTTCCATACGAGGGGATACATCAAGATGAACAAAACTGAACTGATCAGCGCCGTCGCCGACAAGGCCGACATCTCCAAGGCCGATGCCGGTCGCGCCATCGACTCCCTGTTTGAAGTGGTGGGCAAGGCGCTCAAGAAGAAGGACAAGGTTTCACTGGTGGGTTTTGGCACCTTTCTGGTTCGTGAGCGTGCGGCCCGCACCGGTCGCAATCCCAAGACCGGCGCCGAGCTGAAGATCAAGGCCAGCAAGACGCCAGCATTCAAGGCTGGCAAAGCGTTCAAAGACGCGATAAAATAACGGACTTTGTTGGGGGCTGACCCAAAAAGCCGCAAGGGTGCTTAGCTCAGTTGGCAGAGCGTCGCCTTTACACGGCGAATGTCGGCGGTTCGAGCCCGTCAGCACCCACCATCAAAAGTATTGGAGCGGTAGTTCAGTTGGTTAGAATATCGGCCTGTCACGCCGAGGGTCGCGGGTTCGAGTCCCGTCCGCTCCGCCAATTGTTGAAGGGCACCGTAAGGTGCCCTTTTTTATGCCCGTGACCCGTCCTGCCTGAGGTTGACACCTTTTCTAAAGTGAAGAGGAGAGTCAAATGGAATCAGGTGTTAAGCGGACGCAGCGTGATTACACGATGGC
>JBOICK010000103.1:0-5942 GCA_050739895.1 Stenotrophobium sp. | reverse complement strand
TCTACCATTGAGCTACACCCGCCTCACGCCGCCTTGAATACTGGTGGAGGGAGAAGGATTCGAACCTTCGTAGACATAAGTCAGCAGATTTACAGTCTGCCCTCGTTGGCCGCTTGAGTATCCCTCCATTAACTTCCAACCCATCGCGGGGCCAAAAGGAGCCGCGTATTCTCTTCGCGCGACCCCATCGCGTCAAGCAAACATTGTTGAAAACCGGCGATGGCGGGCGAATTCGTGGGGAATAAACCTGCTACTGCGACGAGCTGCGCACCCGCTGTGCTTTGGAATTCAAATGCGAACGTTACTTAGTATCGACTAAATTATTTATTGTTTAATATAATATAACGAACAGAGTGCCCGCAAACAAGACAGCGGGCGACACTCAACAATCCTCAGCGCTGGATGTTGCGGCCGTAGAAGATTTCCATGATCTCATGGTTGACGTGTTCGCGGATCTTCTTGGCCTCTCGCGGCGGCAGTTCCGACACGCCCTCGCCGAACAGGTAGGTGTCGAGATCCAGTTCCTTGAGCTGCATCTTGGTGTGGAAAATATATTCCTGATACATGTTCACATCGACCATCTGGTACTTGTTCTTGATATCCGCGCCGATGAAGCTCTGGATCGAATCGACGTTGTGGTCGATGAAGTGCTTCATGCCGCGCACGTTGCGGGTAAATCCGCGCACACGGTAGTCCATCACCACGATGTCGGACTCGAAAGTCTTGATCAGGTAGTTGAGTGCCTTGAGTGGTGAGATCTTGCCGCAGGTGGAGACATCAATGTCCGCGCGAAACGTCGAAATGCCATTATCCGGATGCGTTTCAGGATAGGTGTGGACGGTGATGTGGCTCTTGTCCAGATGTGTGACCACGGACTCTTTTTTCGACGGAATGTGTATGCCGTCGTGATGCCCTTCCGAGATCAGCATCGTCACCGAGGCGCCTTGCGGCTCATAGTCCTGGCGCGCAACGTTAAGGATATTGGCGCCGATGATGTTGGCCACTTCGGTCAGGATCGCGGTCAAACGTTCGGCGTTATAGGCCTCGTCGATATACTCGAGATATTCCTGCTGATGCAGCTTGCTGCGCGCATAGCAGATGTCATAGATGTTGAAGCTGAGCGTTTTGGTGAGGTTGTTGAACCCCAGCAGCTTGAGCTTCGGATTGTTGGTCGGCTTGGGTTTTGGCTTTGCCAATGCAGGAATCCCCGAAAGTTAAAACAGCAAGGCGCCCTGTCCGGACGCGGCGCAGATTATCCAATAAAACGCCGGGGCCCGCGTTACGCCGATTCGCGCACTTCGTAGCCATGCGTGAGCCTGACGCCGCCGCTCTGCAGCATGATCGAAGCCGAGCAGTATTTTTCCGCGGACAGTTCGACCGCGCGCTTGACATGATTCTCGGACAGCGCCTTGCCGGTCACCACGAACTGCATATGAATCGCAGTGAACACCTTGGGGTCGGTCTCGGCCCGTTCGGCCTTGAGTTCGACCGTGCAATCGGTGATCTGCTGGCGCGCTTTCTTCAGTATCATCACCACGTCGACCGACGAGCAGGAACCCACGCCCAGCAGCATCAACTCCATCGGCCGCGGCCCCAGGTTGCGTCCGCCGATCTCCTGCGGACCGTCGATGACGATGGCATGGCCGCTGCCGGTCTCACCGACAAAGGCGCTGTTTTCCACCCATTTAATGCGTGCGTGCAAGGGACTCTCCGGGGAAATCTGCAAGTTGTGCTATTTTCGGCAAAAGCAGGCGTCCGCGCCACACGCAAATGACAACGGGAGTCGCCATGCTGGACAAACCGGTGATACAGGCCCTGATCGAACAGGCCCACAAGCGCAGTTATCCACCCAGACACACCATCATCCATGCCGGCGGCGAGCCGCAGTCGCTGTACCTGATCATCGAAGGCTCGGTCAGTATTTTCCTTGAGGATGACACCGGCCGCGAAATGGTGCTGGCCTATCTCAACCCCGGCGAATTCTTCGGCGAGATGTGTCTGTTTCCAGAACAGCGGCTGCGCACCGCGGTGGTGCGCACGCGCGAACCGACACTGGTGGCCGAAACCGGATACCAGATGTTCCGGCAATTTTACCTGAAGCACCCGGAGATCATGTTCGAGATCGCCGGCCAACTGGCGAGCCATCTGCGTGATACCAGCCGCCGCCTCGGCGATCTCGCGTTCCTCGATGTTTCCGGGCGCGTGGCGCATGTCCTGCTCGAAATGGCGAACAAGCCTGGCGCGATCCCCAATCCGCGCGGCACCGTCGTACGCATCAGCCGCCAGGAACTCGCCAGCAACGTCGGCTGCTCGCGCGAAATGGCCGGACGTGTGCTCAAGAAACTCTCGGAAGATGGTGTGGTGATCACCCAGGGCCGCAACATCCTGATCCTGCACCGCCAGAGACGCAGCGGAAATTCTTAGCGGATCATAGCTGCCAGCGCATCCGCGGGACTGGGCTGGCGCATCAGCGATTCGCCCACCAGGAACCGGTGCACGCCCGCTGCACGCATGCGGTTGATGTCGGCAGGCGTTGCAATGCCGCTTTCGGTGACTACTTCCGTGCCCGCAGGCAGCAAGGGCAACAGATCCAGCGTCGTTTCCAGCCGGGTTTCAAACGTGCGCAGGTTGCGGTTGTTGATGCCCAACAGCCAGGCCGACTTCATGCCGGCGGCGAAAACCTGCTCCAGCTCGGCGCGGTCATGCACTTCCACCAGCACGTCCATGTCCAGTTCGTGCGCGCAGTCGTGCAGTTCGCCGAGCTGCACTGTCGACAGCGCGGCCGCAATCAGCAGCACGCAATCCGCGCCGATCGCGCGCGCCTCGGCGATCTGCAAGGGATCGATGAGGAAATCCTTGCGAATCACCGGCAGCGCGCAGGCCGCGCGCGCCGCCTGCAGATACTGGTTGTGGCCCTGAAAAAAACGCTCGTCGGTCAGCACCGACAGACAGGCCGCCCCGCCGCGCTGATACTCGTCCGCAATCCACGCCGGGTCGAAGTCGGCGCGGATCAGTCCCTTGCTCGGCGAGGCTTTTTTGATCTCGGCGATGACCCCTGCCCCGCCAGCCGCCACTTTCGCGCGCAACGCCCGGTTGAATCCGCGCGGCGTGGATTGCGCGGCCAGCAGGTCGCGCAGCGAAGACAGCGAGTGCCGCTGCTTCAGCGCGGCGATCTCATCGCGCTTGACCACGAGAATTTTCTGCAGGATGTCGCTCACGCTTTCAGCTTCCGGGTCAGCTGCACGAACTGGTCGAGCCGCGCGCGCGCCGCGCCGCTGGCCAAGGCTTCGCGTGCACGGACAATGCCGTCGGCAATCGAGGCCGCGACATTGGCGGCATACAGCGCTGCACCGGCATTGAAGGTCACGATATCGCGCGCGACACCGGGTGTGTTGTCGAGCACTTCCAGCACCCTGGTCCGCGACTCCTGCGCATCGTTGACCTGCAGATTGCGGCTTGATGCCATCGCAAAGCCGAATTCCTCGGGGTGGATTTCGTACTCGCGTAATTTCCCGTTGTGCAGTTCGCCGACCATGGTGTTGCCGCCGAGTGTGATTTCGTCCATGCCATCGCGACCCCAGACCACCATGGCGCGCTTTACGCCGAGGCGCTCCAGCACCCGCACCAGGATGCCCACCAGGTCCGGATGGAACACGCCGAGCAGGATATTCGGCGCACCCGCCGGATTGGTCAGCGGGCCGAGGATGTTGAAGATCGTGCGCACACCCATCTCGCGGCGCACCGGCCCCACCGCCTTCATCGCCGGATGGTGGTTGGGCGCGAACATGAACCCGATGCCGCAGGCGTCCAGGCATTCGGCGACGCACTCCGGCGCAAGATCGATCGCGGCGCCCAGCGCCTCCAGCACGTCGGCACTGCCGGAGCGCGACGACACACTGCGATTGCCGTGTTTGGCGACGCGCGCTCCCGCCGCTGCCGCCACGAACATCGAGCAGGTGGAGATGTTGAAACTGTTCGAGCCGTCACCGCCGGTACCGACGATATCCACGAGCTGGCCATCGGCGACGGACGCAGCCTTGCAGGGCACGGTACGTGCGAACTCGCGCATCACCTGCGCCGCCGCAGCAATTTCGCCAACGGTTTCCTTTTTCACGCGCAGGCCGGTGAGGATGGCGGCAGTCATCACCTGCGAGACTTCGCCGCGCATGATGCTGCGCATCAGGCTCACCATCTCATCGTGGAAAATCTCGCGATGCTCGATGGTGCGCTGCAAGGCTTCCTGGGGAGTAATCGGCATCAGTAGGCCTCGATGAAATTACGCAGCAGTGCGTGACCATGCTCGGTGAGGATGGACTCTGGATGAAACTGCACGCCCTCGATCGGCAGCGTCTTGTGACGCATGCCCATGATCTCGTCAAGCGAACCATCGGCATTCTGTGTCCACGCTGTCACTTCCAGGCACTCCGGCAGGCTTTCACGCTCGACGATCAGCGAATGGTAACGGGTGGCGGTGTACGGGCTGGGCAGGTTCTGGAACACGCCGCGGCCGTTGTGATGCACCGGTGAGACCTTGCCGTGCATCACCGCGCGTGCACGAATCACTTTGCCGCCAAACGCCTGTCCCATCGCCTGATGTCCCAGGCACACGCCCAGAATCGGGAACCGACCTTGAAGCCGTTCAATCAGCGACAGGCAGATTCCGGCCTCGTTGGGCGTGCAGGGTCCCGGAGAAAGCACGATATGACTAGGCTGCAGCGCTGCCACCTCGTCCACCGTAATCTGGTCGTTGCGATGCACCTGCACGTCCGCACCCAGCTCGCCAAGATATTGCACGAGGTTGTAGGTAAAGGAATCGTAGTTATCGATCATCACGATCATATAGAGTATATTATATTGATTTTATTAATATTAAATATTGGAATTCGCTTCTCGTACTCACTCGCATATACACAGATGATTTGCTTTCAACTCACCGCAGAGAACGAGTGCTGATTATCCGATGAACGGCGTATCCATTCCATTGCTTACTCCGATCAATTAGCTCGACGTTTCGCTTCCCGGGAACGTCGGGCAAACTGTAGCGACTAAAACTCGCCGTCTGATCAGACGCGCGGCGTCAATCCTGGACTTCTCTACCTCAGACGACTGCGCAAGAGCCACTAAAAAAGCTATTTCCAATCCAACCAAAGCCGTCCATCTTTATAAACAGTCGGCATTGGAGCCTGATCCTCTGGTTTATTCGGATCGGGAACCGTGCGATAGATATTCTCAGGTGGCGTGAGGATCACATCCCTGCCCCACTCGAATTTCTGCAGTGTGACCAACTGCATATAGCTGCGATCCAGTGCCATTGCTCGTTCCGGTGAAGGCGCGAGAAGCCAAGCGAGATCCTCGTCTCCACCTTTTGCCGCGCGCAGCACTTGTTTATCGTCAACAACGCCGTCCTTGAAGAATTTTGCGTTCATTTCGGCGTTGGACCTTAATTCATCCGCGCCGCGCACGCGCTGCATGTACATCAGGTATTCAGGGGTACTCTGGCCGGCCTGGGGTGCGTCGTACTGCCCCCGCAGGCTCTGAGTATGCCAACCTTCGGCACCTGGCAGTTTGCGCGCAAAGGCAAAGGTTTGATCCACAGTCACGCCGATGCTCTCGTGGCAACCCATGCAGAAATAATGTTCCTCAGGTGTCTGCGTACGCAGCCTACCTTCGGCATCCTCAATAAACCCCTGCAAACGCCAACCGAATTCATTTTCGTAACCGGTATCTGGGCTGCCGGGGAAGGACGTAGGCTCGTTGAGTGGCGTTTCATTCCGTTCAACAAGGTAACGTGCCTTGATGGTCTGAGGACCAAGATTGTCCGCGTGCATCCAATTCTGCCCCACTTTTGGGGGTAATGTGCATCGAAATCTGACCCACCCCTTACGCTCTGTTCCTGAAAACAAAAACAGGACGGGCAGGAGTGATCAGCATGGACGTAATAG
>JBOICK010000102.1:0-8181 GCA_050739895.1 Stenotrophobium sp. | reverse complement strand
CCACGAACGACCGCATACGTCACTAAAATACAAAACGCCCGATGAAGTCCATCGGGCGTCTTTGAACAACCGGCTTTAGATACAATGCACGCCCCGTACAGGTGTCAACCTATGTCAGGACGGGTCACCGTTATTTAATGGATTTGCTTGAACGAAGCCTAAACGTCTTGGACAGCAGATGATCCAGGCTGACGCGGCCGGGGCCGCTCATCATCAGCCAGAATAGGACCAGTGCGTAAATCACCTCATCGAGTTCCACAAAGTCGTCAACGCTGCTGACATTGTGGATTTGCACCACACCGATCGCCACGATCATGTTGATGATCATGGGAATTGTTGCCAGACGCGTGAACAAGCCGAGTATCAGCAGCGCGCCGCCGATGAGATCGGTGCAGCCGGAAAGCGTGGCACTGAACTCAGGAAAGGGAATGTTCCAGTTCATGAAGCGCATGGTGAAAGTGTCGATATTTTGCAGCTTGCCCCAACCGGTTTCGAGCCAGAAATAGCCGAAAACCACCCGCATGGCGAGCGGCGCCAGCCAGTTGAGGGACTCTGTCGATCTGATCAGCGTGTTGGCGGTGGAGACGATGAGTTGACGCATATTTATCTTCCTTGACGGGGAGTTCCCTGCTGTGACGTGTCATCAGGGATATTGTTACAACTCACGGCGGCCAATTACGACGCAGTGTTCTGGCCCTCGCGTTCAGCAAAAACAACAGCCACATCACGACCAGCGTGTTCGCGTTCATCGAGCCGGCACCACTGCCGCTCACCGTGGACGAAACAGTCATATCGGTGCAGCCGGCGCGGATGTCTTCGCAGTGGTGCATGGCTCCTTCGCGGTCGGGGAAACTGCGCGCCGAACGCGAATAGAAACTCATCTTGACGCGGCCCTGCGGCCCATTATCGTCGAGCAGGCGCTGGTCGGCGTCGGCATAACCGGGTTCGCCGGGCAGCTTGAGCCAGCGGTCGAGCCACGCCACCGTGTAATGCTGCGCCAGTGCTATGCCCCAGCCGCCGCTGCACTCGCCGTTCTGGATTTGCGGGCACCAGGAACTGGCGGGGAATCCCGGCAGCAGCGAAAAATCGAAATGCGTGCTGCCCCGGATGGTAATGCCGAAAACCGGAACGCCCGCAGCGCGCCACTGCGCGTAGGCCAGCTTGTTGCCTTCCGGGTCCGGCGGCGAGATATATGGCACAGGATCGATGCCGTATTCGGAATCGAGGTCCAGCGCCGGCACGCGGATTGCGAATTTTGGCAGCGTGCCATTGGGGAAGATCGCGGCACCGACGGCGGGCTGGGTGCCGTTGGCGCCGCCGCCGCCGCTGCCGTCTGGGTTGAACAGGCCATCCCAGGCGACGACCACTTTCACCGGATTGAGCTTGTCGATTTTGCCCGGCCACGGCTGCGCGCCTGCGCCGCCATAGCCTTGCACCACCGAGACGCCGGTGGCGCCGGAAGAGTGGCCGGCCAGCCCCAGGCGCGCGGCATCGATGATGGCGGCATCGGGATTGAAGTCGTTGACTACGGTCGGATAGCTGCCGGCGCAGGCTTTGTTGTTCGGATAAACCTGCTGCGGGGAGGAGCGGAAGAAGTCGATGGCGTCGACCAGGTCGGTCCAGAAAACTGTCGGATCGATATCGCTGCCGGCACCGCCTGAGGGCGTCAGGAAATCCGAGCGCCCCTGGCCGCGCACGTCGAACGTCATCACCACATAGCCCGCGCGCACCAGGGTTTGCGCCGCCCACCAGTAGAGGGTTTCTGGTGCTGCGATGGAGCCGGTTTCGATGATCACGCCCGGCAGCCGGATGTTCGCCGGAATATTCAGTGGCTTCCAGATGCGGCCGGAGAGGCGTGCGCAGGCGCTGTCGTAGAACACCACCGGCGCGGTCTCGCCCTCGCTGAGGTAAAACGGATCAGTGCCTGCATAACGGAACGGATCGCCGGTGCACAGCTGCGTCCACTGCGTGCAGACCGGCGTCAGTGGCGTGTTGCCGGAAGCGGGCGCGAGCCAGCTGCTGTCGGCGGCTGCGCGCGCTAGCCATGATTGCTGGTTGGCGAGACTCTGCGCCTGCCATTGCGCTGTGAACGCCGGATTGCCGGTTTGCTCCAATGGCGCCTGGCTGACGATGGCGTAGTTTTGCGCTTCGCGCTGCGTCCACGCGACCGACGGGTAGGCAGGCCCCTCCGGTATGGCGCTGGCCAGCAGCGGCCAGAGCAGGGTGACGGCTGCAGGACCGAATAGCGTGCGAGAATTCATACGCGACGATACCTGAGCGGGATACACGCGAACAGAGTTGGCCTGCGGCATGGCCGCATGATGGTGCAACCGGGGTAAGCAAAGTGGCGGACAAGCGCAGCGGCAAGGAAACACCCGGCACGCGGCATCCGCATCGTGCGTTTTCACGCCCGTTGCCGGAGCGGGTCGCAGCCGGCAAGCTGCTGCGCCAGCAGTGCCCGCGAAAATCACATGCACGCTGGGAACCGCCGGCAAAACGTCCGGACCCGATCGAGTTGCTGATCGCCTCCAGCAAGCACCGCTTGCAACACCTGTTGCCGATCCGCTACGGCCGCATGCTGCTGTCGCCGTTCACCTTCTATCGCGGCGCGGCGGCGGTGATGGCAAGCGATTTGTCGGCGACGCCGGCGACCGGCGTGAAGCTGCAGGTTTGCGGCGACTGTCACCTGCTCAATTTCGGCGGCTTCGCCACGCCCGAACGCAAGCTGGTGTTCGACATCAACGACTTCGATGAGACTTCGGTGGCGCCGTGGGAATGGGATGTGAAGCGTCTGGCCGCGAGTTTTGTGCTGGCCGGCCGCAATAACGGCTTCGACGCCGCCGACAGTCGCGAGGCGGCGTGGACGGCGGTCAGGAGTTATCGCCAGCACATGATCGGTTATGCGCAAATGCCGGTGCTGGATGCCTGGTACGACGCCATCGATCTGGAAGCGCTGATCGAGTCCGGCGCAGACGAGGAGTTCAAGGGCTTCAGCCGGAACCGTCTGCGCAAGGCTTCAGCCACCAGCGTGCATGAACAGGAATTCGCCAGGCTGGCCTGCGCCAGTGGCGAACAGCCGCGCATCGCCGATCATCCACCGCTGATCTACCACGCCGACGACGTGCAAACCCATCGGAAATTCCACAAAGCGGTTGAAGCGGCCTACGACTTCTATCTGGATTCGCTGCCACCTTCGCGCCGCCTGCTGCTGGACCGCTACCGTATCGCAGATATCGCCATCAAGGTCGTCGGCGTCGGCAGTGTCGGCACCGAATGCGGTATCGCTCTGCTGATGTCGGGCAACGGCGATCCGCTGTTCCTGCAATACAAGGAGGCGGCGGCTTCGGTGCTGGAGGCCTATGCCGGCAACAGTCTCTGCGGGAATCACGGGCAGCGCGTGGTCAGCGGCCAGCAGATCATGCAGTCCGCCAGCGACATTTTCCTCGGCTGGACGGTGGGCGATGGCGGGCGGCACTTTTATCTGCGCCAGTTGCGCGACGCCAAGGTCAAGCCACTGATCGAGACCATGCGGCCGCTCAATCTGCGTCACTATGCCAAAGCCTGCGGCTGGGCTTTGGCCCGTGCCCACGCCCGCTCTGGCGACCCGGTGTTGCTGTCAGCCTATCTCGGCTCCGGCGATGCGTTCGAGGATGCGCTGGCCGCGTTCGCGCACAGCTACGCCGACCAGACCGAGCGCGATCATGCATTGTTGAAGAAGGCGGTGCGCGCCGGCAGGATCGAAGCGGCTTCCGAAACGGCGTAATCGCGTCACCCGCTGTTGCCGTTGGCAGAATCGATATTGTTATAAAATATAATTAAAATTATTTTATGACTGATAAATATAAACAAAAGCCCGGCGGTCTTCAGCGACAGCGGAAGGATCGATGGCTTGCAGGCCGGGCATGGGACTAATGGTTATCGCGCCGTAGCAATCGCTTCAGGCCGGAGGCTTCCGGCCACGCCAGCAGCGCACCGAGAATTTCGCGTCGTGCCGGGTCTGTAGTTCCGGCCAGATGCTGTGACAGCAGATTCTGATATTGCTCGAGCGTCAGGCTGGCGGTGCCGGTGTCGAATTCCAGCTTGCGCGCCACGTAGTCTGCCCAGCGGGCCTGTTCGGCCTCGTCCAGCGTCTGCGGATAATTACGGGCACGGTAGCGGAACAGCAGTTCGGCGTAGCGCGCGTCCTGAAAACGGCCCTCGAGTCCGGCCAGCGCTTCCGGCGCGGCAGCGCGGACGCGCGCCAGCAGCGGCTTGTCGGCGTCCGGCAGGAAACCGGCGTAGAGCGAGAGTTCGGCATCGCGCTCGTCGTATTCCGGCGCGGCGAATACCGCGCGCACTTTTTCCGCCAGCGCCTCGCGCACGCGCAGCAGTAGCGCGCGATATTCCTGGCAACGGGCGAGGTCGATCTGCCAGCGCTCGGCCTGCTGCGGATTCAGCGTCGCCAGCGGCGCCAGCATCGGACACTTGTTCAGGTGCACGCCCTTGAGCGGGATGCGCGTCAGGCCCTCGGGCAGGTCAGCCTCGGCGGTGAACACGCGGTCACGCAGTTCATCGGTGTCCAGTTCCAGCAACTCGGCCGGGTCATGGTTGAGGTCGTAGACGATGACCTGGTTGTTGTTGCTTGGGTGCATCGCCAGCGGCGCGATCACCGCAATGCAGCCGCGCGTCGCCGGGATTTTCGACGACACATGCAGTACCGGCGTCATCTCGCGCAGGTTGAGCAGCGTGGCGGCGAATTTCTTGTCGCGCAGTTTCAGCGCGTGCTCGAACAACCGCGGCTGTGCCTGCCGCAGGCGACGCGCGAGGCCGATGGTGGCATCGACGTCGGACAGTGCGTCGTGCGCCCGGGCATGAACGATGTTGTTGGCGGCGCTCAGGTGCTGCAGCTTGAAGCTGGCGCTGCCGTCTTCGCGCTTGGGCCATTCGAGTCCTTCCGGACGCAGCGCATGCCAGAGCCGCATCACGTCGATCAGGTCCCAGCGCGAGTTGCCGCCAAACCATTCACGGGTGTACGGCTCGTGGAAGTTGCGGTACAGCAGATTGCGCGTGACTTCATCGTCGAAGCGGATCGAGTTGTAGCCCGCGCCGCAGGTGCCGGGCACGGAGAACGCCTCGTTGAGCTGCCTGGCGAATTCCGGCTCGGGGATACCCTCGCGCTGCGCGATCAGCGGCGTGATGCCGGTCAGCAGGCAGGCATCCGGATGCGGCAGCACGTCGACCGCTGGCTGGCAGTAGAGCAGCAGCGGTTCGCCGACCGGCTCCAGCTCCGCATTGGTGCGGCGAGCAGCGAATTGCGCGGGCCGGTCGCGCGCCGGATCAGCGCCGAAAGTCTCATAGTCATGCCACAGGAAGCTGCCGGGTGTGCTCATATCGGCTCCGGGTGGTGCGGGGTATTCAAGCGCGGCGTCATGCAGGACAATACGCGCGCTTTCCAAACCAGAATACCCGATGTCCCTTACCCGCGAAGCACTGCTGACAGCCCTGGATGCCTATGTTGACCCGCTGATCGGGCGCGGGCTGGTCGCCGCCGAGGCGGTCAAGGCGATTGATCTGAAATGGATCGGCAAGCCGGTGATCGAGATCGAGCTGGGGTTTCCTGCGGCCGGTTACGCGCAGACGCTGAAAGAAAATATCCAGCAGCATCTGCGCCAGTCGTTCCAGACCGAGACAGAAGTGAAAGTGAGCTGGCGCATCCGTTCGCACGCGGTACAGAAAAACCTGCAGCCCTACCCGCAGATTCGCAACATCATCGCCGTGGCCAGTGGCAAGGGCGGTGTCGGCAAATCCACTGTTGCGGCCAACCTCGCGCTGGCGCTGGCGGCTGAAGGCGCCAAGGTCGGCGTGCTGGACGCGGACATCTACGGCCCCAGCCAGCCGCGCATGCTCGGCGTCGAGCACGAGCGCCCGACTTCGCCGGACGGCAAGCGCATGCACCCGATCATGGCGCATGGCCTGCAGGCGATGAGCATCGGCTTCCTGATTGATGCCGAGAAGCCGATGATCTGGCGCGGCCCGATGGTGACGCAGGCGCTGTCGCAGTTGCTGGGCGAGACCGACTGGACCGATCTGGATTACCTGGTGGTGGACCTGCCGCCGGGCACAGGCGATATCCAGTTGTCGCTATCGCAGAAGGTACCGGTGAGCGGCGCGGTGATCGTGACCACGCCGCAGGACATCGCGTTGCTGGATGCGCGCAAGGGCTTGGCAATGTTCCAGAAAGTCGAAGTCAGCGTGCTCGGCGTGGTCGAGAACATGAGCACCCACGTCTGCACGCACTGTGGACACGAAGAGGCGATTTTCGGTGCCGGCGGCGGCGAGCGTCTGGCTGCACAATACAGTGTGGAATTGCTGGGCCAATTGCCGCTGGACATCCGCATCCGCGAGCAGGCTGACGGCGGCAAACCGACGGTGGTCGCCGCGCCGGACTCGGACCTCGCGCTGCGTTACCGCGAAATCGCGCGCAAGGCTGCGGCAAGACTGGCCTATGGCAGCAGTACCGCAGCGTTCCCCAATATCGAAATTACCGACGACTAAAAGCATGAGCATCAAGGCTGACAAGTGGATACGCCGCATGGCGCAGCAGGGCATGATCGAACCGTTCGAGGCCGGTCAGGTCAGGCAAGTCAACGGTCACAAGATCGTGTCCTACGGCACCTCCAGCTACGGCTATGACGTACGCTGCGCGGACGAGTTCAAGATCTTCACCAACATCAACTCCACCATCGTCGACCCGAAGAATTTCGACTCGAAAAGCTTTGTGGACTTCAAGGGCGACTGCTGCGTGATTCCGCCCAACTCGTTTGCCTTGGCGCGCACGGTGGAATATTTCCGTATCCCGCGCTCGGTGCTGACGATCTGCCTGGGCAAGAGCACTTACGCGCGCTGCGGCATTATCGTCAATGTGACGCCGCTGGAGCCGGAGTGGGAAGGCCACGTCACGCTGGAGTTTTCCAACACCACGCCGTTGCCCGCAAAAATCTACGCCAACGAGGGCGTGGCGCAGATGCTGTTCATGGAATCGGATGAGGTCTGCGAAACGTCCTATGCCGACCGTGGCGGCAAGTATCAAGGGCAGAAAGGGGTGACGCTGCCCAAGACCTGATCTGGATCTGAGGGTCCAGGCACTCCCTGAGTAAGGGATGGGTAAAGCAGTCGTAGCTCAAGTCACCTGGGCAAATAACAGCGCAGTGGAAATGAGGGTGACATTTCCTGGAAGACGTAATTATCCGATCTCTCAGGCGGGCCCTGCATCGGCTTCATTGGACGGGGCAGATCCTCAGAAAAATTTCAAGAGTTTCCAAAACAAAAAAACGCAGCGAACACGAGGCGTTAACCTGTATTCACTGCGTCATATTTTGGTGGAAGATACAAGGCTCGAACTTGTGACCCCCGCCGTGTGAATTCCTGAGCTTGCCGATTTGCGCCCTGTTATGGCGCCCGAGAGTTAAATATATCAACGTGTTACATGACCTGCAATACGCTGGAGCGCGCCAGAATGTGCTGCTCGTTGTGGCAAATTTGTGGCAGAAATTTTACTGGGCTTCCTAGCGCTGTGGTTTGCTTGCGTCGATTAGGCTCGCGCTGCTGCCGCCATCGGCATCAGAAACTTTGCGAGGTCTTCGACGACTGCCTCCAATGATTGAGGCGCGGCGCTGAGATTCCTCACGAATGCACCCCACTGCGTAACTTTCTCGGCATCTTGGGCGAACGCCAGCGTAAGCCCATCCGGTAATTCGGAAGGGATATCCGTCGCACGCCGTCCGAATGTCGCTTTGATCGCCTGCGACAAACGGCCATCATCAAACGTGTAGATCTTGGAAAGGATCCAGATATCGTAGAAATCTTTCATGCGGCTGTTCGCGCGGCCCAGCGAAACCATGGCTTCGAATTTCTCAGCAATCACCGTCTCGCGCTGATACGCGCGAATGTGGGGTGATGGCATTTCAAGCAGTACCGGGAGATCAATCTCTTTTAAGCCAGGTTCGACCGCGTCGCCAAATCCGATGTCGATGACGACAGGAATCTTGGCGCCGGAGAGTGTGGCCGTTGTGATCTGTCCGCGTGCATCCAATTCTGCCCCACTTTTGGGGGTAATGTGCATCGAAATCTGACCCACCCCTTACGCTCTGTTCCTGAAAACAAAAACAGGACGGGCAGGAGTGATCAGCATGGACGTAATAG